>NZ_JBKOTX010000449.1:0-1601 GCF_047086965.1 Roseovarius halophilus (ex Wu et al. 2025)
TCAGTTGGGGTCCGGATTGCGGTCACGCACATGACGGTGGCGCTCGCAGTCGATGAATGGCGGCCAGGATGGCGCGCACCATCTTACCGGACACCGCGGTCTCGGAGAGTTGGAAGGTGTTCGCCCGGGCATGGCGCACAACGCGGGCGCCTGTCTTCCTTCTCGGTGATGCAAGCATCACCTGCCAGGCAGTGGATCAGCTTGAGTTGCAGGCTGGTCAACGACCAGTCAGCCATTTCCTCGGGCAACTCGATGCAGCGCCGGAAGGTTGCGAGGTTGTAGGCCAGCGCATCCCGGTTCTCCGGCTGGGCCAGCGTCTCCGTCTCGAACCGCCCCATCTGCGAGGCCGATGCCGCTTGCGCAACGACAGCCCGGCCGCCGACAACCTGACGCATCACCGGGTCGAGCGCGAGACGGTCAGCATCGTTGACGTCCTCGTATCCGGCCAGCCGCCCGAAAACCGATTGCCGGAACAGCCCGTCAAGCCGGTGGACGGTGTTCTTGCCGAGGCGGGTGTCGGACAGCGTCGCTGACGCCAGATCGGACAGCCCGAGTGTGTCATCCAGCTCGCGCATCACCAGCAGACCGCCGTCCGAACTGAGCTGTGTGCCTTTGAATTCCAGCCGAACACGAGGGTCGAAATCCACCCGATCTGCCCGCTGCAATCCCGCACCCTCTGGGTGATCCATGAAACACGCCCCTCACAGCTATCAACACCATGATTTATATAGGAAATACAAAGCTCAGGACAGCGAAATCAGCGGACTACTTGGGGAATGCGGGATTGTTATGCTCAGATTTGAAATCTCGGAGGAGGCCAATTTCGGAGGGCGGACAGGAACATTAGAAGTCTCGTTTTTGCAGTCTGCTGCCGTTCTTAATCAGCGCAGCGAAGGTCGGCTTCCCGCCCTTCATGTCGAATGCTGCAACTGCAAAGATTATGCGGGAGACCAGCGTCACAGCTTCGACGTCCATTCCCGCCATCCCTGTGCTGGCATATCGGACGGCGCGATCACGCGGCCGGGCGGGCCCGGCCCGTGTCACGCGCTGATCAGCCCAGCTGTTCCTTGACCTTCTCGATCACGTCCTCGACCGAAAGGCCGAGGCCCTCGAGCATCGACAGGTCGATCCCTTTTTCCTCGAGCATCGCCGTCACGGCGTCGGGGTCCATCTCCGTCAGCGCGGACAGGTCGATCCCGCTTTCGCTGATCTTCGAAACGATCTCCTCCGTGCCGCCGAAGGCGTCCATCGCGCCGCCCAGCATATCTCCAAGTCCCATGGTGTGCTCCTAACTGTTAAATCACACGGCAGTGCCGCAAGGATCAGCGTGCCATGTGCGCTCGCGGACCGAAAGACCCGCGAGGCACGTGAGCGTATCGTGGCCATCGCGTGCCGACGTCGCGCGACGAGCCCCACCGCGGTCCTCGGGGCGGTCATGCCGCGGTGCCATCCGCGGGCGGCCGGTCAGGTCATGTACCACCTCACCCACCCTGATCACCCGCCGCCGCGTCCAGCTCGGCCAGCCTGGCCCGGAGGCGCCCGGCCATGAGGTCATCGCCTGTGCCGCGCCCGGCGAGGCTGCGCAACTCCTCCGTGGCCCA
>NZ_JBKOTX010000450.1:0-1601 GCF_047086965.1 Roseovarius halophilus (ex Wu et al. 2025)
TGCTGATCGGCCCGCCGGGCATCGGCAAAAGCCACTGGGCGCGCGCCCTGGCCGCAGCGCTCGGCGTGCCGACCACGCTGGTCGACGCGGCGGCCGAGGCGGCGAGTTTCGTGGTGGCGGGGATGCAGCGCGGCTGGGCCAACGCGGGCCCGGGCAAGCCGCTGGACACGATCCTGAACCACCGCGTTCTGAACCCCATCGTGGTCGTCGACGAACTCGAGAAAGCGGGGGCCGTGCGCGACACCTCCGGCACCCGCCACAACCTGTCCGAAGCGCTGCTCGCGTTGATGGAGCCGATCTCGACGGCCCGCTGGGAATGCCCGTTCTACCGCGTGCCGTTCGACATGTCCGGGATCGGCTGGATCATGACCGCGAACAGCCGCGCGGCCCTGCCCGAGCCGCTCCTGAGCCGCTGCCCGCCGCTGGTGCTCCCGGCGCTGACCCTGTCGGACCTCATCGGCTTCGCCGAGCGCGAGGGCGCGGCCCGCGGCCTGACCGCCCCGGCGCTGGACGCGATCATCGAGACCCTCCAGCACCACCGCGACCGCGCCGACGCCCTGAGCCTGCGGGTGGTCCAGCGGATGCTCGACCGGGCCGAACAGATGGAACGGCGGCCGGTGTTGAATTGAGAGGAGGTAAGCCACCGGGTGGGCCGGGACGCCTGGTAATACGGGCTTCCGGCCCAACCTCATCCCGGTCGCATGACGGCCGCGCTGCGTAGAAGGGGTGGAAATAATCCCTCCCTTGCTGCTGCTTGGTCGTATCCGCCTCGCGCGTGAGGGGACGAGGCTGACTTGCAAAACATGGTCGCCTCCCGAGACGCGCCCGGCCCAAAGCTGCCACTCATTACGGCCACCGTTTCTGCGACGCAGCGTCCCCGAAGCGGCCATTCAGTTCGCTGCAGCGTCTGCAGCGAGACGAGGTCGGCAGATTGGACAGTGTGAACTTTCGCTGCGCGATGTACGAAAGTCTGGATTCTAGGTTGCCTCGGCCATATATCGCATCGATTAGATCGTTCATAAACTGCATCGTGTGGACTCCGTACTCCGAAACGCCATCGCGCCGAGGAGTACGGCCGCGCAGGTCAATCCGAGGCAGACGCCCGCCCAGACAACGGCCTTCCCAAGGCATCGACCGGATTACATTCAAATGATGCGCCCGGCGCACAACAAGTCCGGTCAGATGATCGGCTTCTCGAAATACACCCGGTCGAAGCCGTCTTCGAAATGGCGACCAGTATCCACATAGCCGAGGCGTGGATAGATTGACAGGTTCTCGGTCATCTTCTCGTTGGTATAGAGGCGCACCGTGCGCACGCCACGCTGCCGTGCCTCGGTCTCGCAGAACCGGATGAGCTCCTTGCCGACACCGCGACCGGCGGCGTCAGGAAAGACCGCCAAGTTTTCCAGCATGATGTTGCCCTGGTCCTCGTAGAAGACCACGAAACCCAAGAGGTTGTTGTCCGGGCCCACAGCGACGTATACGTGACCAGCTTCGATCTGTGAGGTGCCCCTAGTTTCCTAGACACCTGCCTCGTTCAGTTTCTGCTGTCTGGTCTCATAGTCAACGGGCGACAGCATGCCGTTGCTCGTGTGCTTGCG
>NZ_JBKOTX010000451.1:0-1561 GCF_047086965.1 Roseovarius halophilus (ex Wu et al. 2025)
CAGCGCCGCCGCCCGCGAGGGGCCGAAAACCGGCAGGCCCGCGTCGCGCAGGCGGTCCGCCACGCCTGCCGCCAGCGGGGCCTCGGGGCCGATGATGACGAAGTCGATCGCGTTGACGTCGCAGAAATTCACGACCGCCGCGCCGTCGTCGATGTCGAGCGTGGCACATTCCGCGATCTCCGCGATGCCGGCATTGCCCGGCGCGACGATCAGCTTGTCGCATTTGGGGTTCTGCATCACGGCCCAGGCCAGCGCGTGTTCGCGGCCACCACCGCCAAGGATCAGTATGTTCATCGCGCCGCTCTCCCGCTTCACCTTCGCTTGCGAGCGTTCTAGGATGGGGCGCAACCAGACACAAGGCGCACGCATGTCAGACCTGATCGACGATCCGCAGGAAGGTGAAAACGCTCCGGAATTCTCCGTCTCGGAAATTTCCGGCGCGGTCAAGCGCGTCATCGAGGGCGAATTCGGCCATGTCCGCGTCAAGGGCGAGATCGGGCGCGTCAGCCGCCCGCGGTCGGGGCATGTGTACCTTGACCTCAAGGATGATCGCGCCGTCCTGTCCGGGGTGATCTGGAAAAGGGTGGCGACGCGGCTGTCCGTCCAGCCCGAGGAGGGGATGGAGGTGGTCGCCACCGGGCGGCTGACCACGTTCCCGGGGCAGTCGCGCTACCAGATCGTCATCGAGGATCTGAAGCCCGCGGGCATGGGCGCGCTGATGGCCATGTTGGAAAAACGGCGCAAGGCGCTGGCCGCCGAGGGGCTTTTCGCCCCCGAGCGCAAGCGGCCCTTGCCGTATCTGCCGGAAATCATAGGGGTCGTGACCTCGCCCTCGGGCGCTGTCATCCGCGATATCCTGCACCGCCTGCGCGAGCGGTTCCCGCGCAAGGTGCTGATCTGGCCCGTGGCCGTGCAGGGCGACCGCTGCGCGCCCGACGTGGCCCGCGCCATCGCGGGGTTCAATACGCTGACGCCCGGCGGGGCCTTGCCCCGGCCGGACCTGTTGATCGTGGCGCGGGGTGGCGGCTCCATCGAGGACCTCTGGGGCTTCAACGAGGAGGCGGTCGTGCGTGCCGCCGCGGCCTCGGACATCCCGCTGATTTCCGCCGTCGGGCATGAGACGGACACGACGCTGATCGACCATGCTGCCGACAAGCGCGCGCCGACGCCGACCGCGGCCGCCGAGCTGGCGGTGCCGGTGCGGCTCGACCTGCTGGCGTGGCTCGACAACCAAGAAGCCCGGCTGACCCACGGGTTGAGCCAGGGGGTTTCGGCGCGCGGGCAGCGCCTGCGTGACCTGTCGCGCGCCCTGCCACGGGCGGAAACGCTGCTCGACGGGCCGCGCCAGCGGCTGGACAGTTGGGGCGAAAGGCTGCCGGCCGCGCTTACCCGGTCGGTTCAGATGCGGCGCGTGCAGCTTTTCGAGGGGGCGGGCGCGCTCAGGCCGGGATTGCTGCGCCGGGCCGTGGCCGCCGACCGGCAGCGGCTGGAAAACACTGCCGCGCGGCTGAACGTCCGCACGCTGGCGCGGGAGACCGCGCAGAAACGGCGCGATCTGGAC
>NZ_JBKOTX010000452.1:0-1541 GCF_047086965.1 Roseovarius halophilus (ex Wu et al. 2025)
ATGATCCCCGAGGCGGCCTATGCGATGCTGGCCTGCGCGCGGATCGGCGCGATCCACTCGGTGGTTTTCGCGGGGTTCTCGCCCGACGCGCTCGGCGCGCGGGTGAACGGCTGCGACGCCAAGCTGGTGATCACCGCCGACCACGCCCCGCGCGGCGGGCGGGCGACCAAGCTCAAGGACAACGTCAACCAGGCGCTGCTGCACGACACGCGCGACGTGACCTGCCTGGTGGTGCGCCGCACCGGCGACCCGGTCGCGTGGCGCGACGGGCTGGATTACTGGTGGCACGAGGAGGCCGCGAAGGTGGGCACCGACTGCCCGCCCGAGGAGATGGGCGCGGAGGACCCGCTCTTCATCCTCTACACTTCCGGCTCCACCGGGCAGCCCAAGGGCGTGGTGCATACCTCCGGCGGCTACCTCGTCTATGCCGCGATGACCCACGAGATCACCTTCGACGTCCACGCGGGCGACGTCTACTGGTGCACGGCCGATGTCGGCTGGGTCACCGGGCACAGCTACATCGTCTACGGGCCGCTGGCCAACGGCGCGACCACGCTGATGTTCGAGGGCGTGCCGACATGGCCCGACGCCTCGCGCTTCTGGCAGGTCTGCGAGAAGCACGCGGTGACGCAATTCTACACCGCCCCCACCGCGATCCGCGCGCTGATGGGCCAGGGTGACGAGTTCGTCACCAAGTGCGACCTGTCCAGCCTGCGCATCCTCGGCACGGTGGGCGAGCCGATCAACCCCGAGGCCTGGGCGTGGTACAACGACGTGGTCGGCCAGGGCCGCTGCCCCATCGTCGACACCTGGTGGCAGACCGAGACGGGCGGCCACCTGATGACGCCGCTGCCCGGCGCGCATGCCACCAAGCCCGGCGCGGCGATGAAGCCCTTCTTCGGGGTGCAGCCCGTGGTGCTCGACCCGCAATCGGGCGCGGAGATCCATGACGACCCGGCCGAGGGCGTGCTGTGCATCAAGGACAGCTGGCCGGGCCAGATGCGCACCGTCTGGGGCGACCATGCCCGCTTCGAGAAGACCTATTTCGCCGATTACAAGGGCTATTACTTCACCGGCGACGGCTGCCGCCGCGACGCGGACGGCGATTACTGGATCACCGGGCGCGTGGACGACGTGATCAACGTCTCGGGCCACCGCATGGGCACCGCCGAGGTGGAAAGCGCGCTGGTGGCCCATGCCAAGGTGTCGGAGGCCGCGGTGGTCGGCTACCCGCATGACATCAAGGGCCAGGGCATCTACTGCTACGTCACCCTGATGGCCGGCGAGGAGCCCTCCGAGGCGCTGCGCAAGGAACTGCGCAACTGGGTCCGGCAGGAAATCGGCCCCATCGCCAGCCCCGACCTCATCCAGTGGGCCCCGGGACTGCCCAAGACACGCTCCGGCAAGATCATGCGCCGAATCCTGCGCAAGATCGCGGAAAACGACCACGGCGCCCTCGGCGACACATCAACACTCGCCGACCCCTCCGTCGTCGACGACCTCGTCGAAAACAGGATGAACCGCTGAGATGACGCGGCCGG
>NZ_JBKOTX010000453.1:0-1517 GCF_047086965.1 Roseovarius halophilus (ex Wu et al. 2025)
TCGAACGTGTGCACCGCGCAGGCGCTTCTGGCCGTGATGGCGTCGATGTATGCCGTGTTCCACGGGCCGAAGGGGCTGAACCGCCAGCCGCGCGGCCGGCCGGGCGGCCTGGGCCACGGAGGAGTTGCGCAGCCTCGCCGGGCGCGGCACAGGCGATGACCTCATGGCCGGGCGCCTCCGGGCCAGGCTGGCCGAGCTGGACGCGGCGACGGGTGATCCGGATGGGGGAGGTGGTACACGACCCTGACCGACCGCCGGCGGATAGTGGAGCGATATGATCGCCCCGAGGACCGCGGTGGGGCTCGTCGCGCGACGTCGGCACGCGATGGCCACGATACGCTCACGTGCCTCGCGGGTCTTTCGGTCCGCAAGCGGACATGGCACGGTGATCATCGCGGCCTTGCCGTGTGATTTATCGGAATGGAGCACACCATGGGACTTGGAGATATGCTGGGCGGCGCGATGGACGCGTTCGGCGGCACGGACGGGATCGTCTCGAAGATCAGCGAAAGCGGGATCGACCTCTCCGCGCTCGCGGAGATGGACCCCGAAGCCGTGTCGGCGATGCTCGAGGACAAGGGGATCGACCTGTCGATGCTCGAGGGCCTCGGGCTGTCGGTCGAGGACGTGATCGAGAAGGTCAAGGAGCAGCTGGCTTGATCAGCGCGTGACACGGGCCGGGCGCGCGCGGCCTCGTAATCGCGTCGTCCGATGTTTCGGCACAGGGCTGGCGGGAGTGAATGTCTAACCTGTGAAGCTGATCTCCCGCATGATCTTTGCCGTTGCAGCATTCGACACGAAGGGCGAAGGATTGAACTTCGTTAAGCCTCGGACAAACGGCAGCGAAACGCGAGAAACGTGCTGTGCAAAGTTGGGCCGACATAATGACAGCTGTCATTTGTCTAGAATGTGGCGAACACTAGTGGTGAGACCATCGCAGTCGGATGGCACGGGCCGTAATAACTTCTGCTGCTGTATTTTTGCGCCGCATGTCGGAGAGATCAAGTCTTGAGTATCAGCTTCTTCTTCTGGAACCGTATTTGGTGCTTCTGCGATTAAGGGGATTTTGTAATGACTGTTTTCAAGAACTTTTCGCGGTTTCTACAGTTGACCGTTTGTCTTGTCCTTCTCCCCACCATCGGCTTGTCCGAAGTCGGGTGGGAAGTTCGAAATCACGATGCCTACGATCGCGTCCTCGCTGTTGTTGTCCAGGGCGAAATCACCTCGAGCGACTCCGACGTAGTCTCGAACGCCGTGCGTGCGGAGCCGCATGCTCCGGTCCGTCTGGTTGTCCTGTCTTCGGAAGGCGGAGATCTCCGGGCGGCGATGCAGATGGGGCGGGCGCTGCGGAAGCACGAATTTGACGCAGTAATCCCACCGGGTCATGCTTGCATCAGCGCATGCGTATTTCTTTTGGCCGTGTCTGACGTCAGCGCCTTTGGGACAGATTTGAGGTTTTCGTAACGGAGGATTTCTGGTTCATCGCAGCCACCAAGGAGCGAAGATGAACAAGAAAT
>NZ_JBKOTX010000454.1:0-1509 GCF_047086965.1 Roseovarius halophilus (ex Wu et al. 2025)
TGTCTGACGTCAGCACCCATGGGACAGATTTGATGTTTTCGTAACGGAGGATTTCTGGTTCATCGCAGCCATCAAGGAGCGAAGATGAACAAGAAATCCGAAACATCGAAGGACGCCGCTGACAAGCTGGTCAAGGGCATCAAGCGCAAGACCCGCAAACAGTACTCGGCCGAGGAGAAGATCAGGATCGTGCTGGCGGGCTTGCGAGGCGAGGAGAGCATTGCCGCGCTGTGCCGCCGTGAGGGGATCAGCGAGAGCCTGTACTACACGTGGTCGAAGGAGTTTCTCGAGGCGGGCAAGCAGCGGCTGGCGGGTGACACCGCGCGTCAGGCAACCTCGCCCGAGGTCAAGGAACTGCGCTCGGAGGCGACAGCGCTGAAGGAGGTCGTTGCCGACCTGACCCTGGAAAATCGCCTGCTTAAAAAAAGCATGATCGGGGATGGGGAGTGCGAAACATGAGGTATCCCGCATCGGAAAAGCTGGAGATCATCCGCACCGTGGAAGCCTCGCATCTGCCGGTTCGCCAGACGCTGGCCATGCTGGGCATCCCCAGCACGACCTATTACCGCTGGTATGACCGATGGTCGGAAAGCGGGCTTGATGCGCTGAAGGATACGGCGCCGCACCCGGGCTCTGTGTGGAACCGCCTCCCGGACGAGACCCGTGCCGACGTCATCGAGTTTGCGCTGGAACATGAGGATCTGACGCCCCGCGAGCTGGCGGTAAAATACACTGACGAGAAGAAATATTTTGTCTCGGAATCATCCGTTTACCGGATCCTGAAGGCGGAGGATCTGATCACGGCGCCGGCGCATATCGTGATGAAGGCGGCCAATGAGTTCAAAGACAGGACCACGCGGCCGAACGAACTCTGGCAGACGGACTTCACCTATCTCAAGGTCCTGGGGTGGGGCTGGTTCTACCTGTCGACCATCCTGGATGATTACAGCCGGTACATCATCGCCTGGAAGCTTTGCACGACGATGAAGGCCGAGGACGTGACCGACACGCTCGACCTGGCGCTGGACGTCTCGGGCTGCGACAGCGCGACCGTGGCCGCCAAGCCAAGGCTGCTCAGTGACAACGGATCCTCTTACATCGCGGGCGATTTGGCGGACTATCTCGACGAAAAGGGCATGGACCATGTCCGCGGCGCGCCCTACCACCCGCAGACCCAGGGCAAGATCGAGCGATGGCATCAGACCATGAAGAACCGCGTGTTGCTCGAGCATTACTTCCTGCCCGGGGATCTCGAACGCCAGATCAGGGACTTCGTCGAATACTACAACACCCGCCGGTACCACGAGAGCCTGGGCAACCTGACGCCTGCCGACGTCTACTTCGGCAGGGGAGAGAAAATCCTGAAACAGCGAGAGGAGATCAAACGCAAAACCATGCTTACGCGGCGCTTGCGCCACGAAACTGAAACCGCATAAGATCAACCCACGGTGAGCCAGAGCCTCCAATCCGAAAGCCGATCAAGCGTCCCAAATTATCTGACGACGTACA
>NZ_JBKOTX010000455.1:0-1500 GCF_047086965.1 Roseovarius halophilus (ex Wu et al. 2025)
CCAGCGCCAGAAGATCGACCGTCACGCGGCACGCAGCCCTCTCGCCGGCTTTCTCCAAGAGAGCTTCGAACACGTCGCGGAATGCCTGCCGCGGAAAGAGCAGGTCACGGTAGACCAACCCCATCAGGGCCATTGGTTTTTTGCGCAGCGAATGGATGACGTGGTGATAGTTGACCACATGGCCATGGCTGCCATCCCGGAAGGCACGACCGCGCGGCAGCGTCATCAAGAGCGTGCTCCCTAGAAACATCTCGAGCCGATCGTCGTAGAGGCGGACCCGAAGCTGGTGGCCAATCAACCGTGATGGCACGGTGTAGAACACCTTGCGCAAGGTGAACCCTCCGGAAGAGGTGACGCGCAGGGTGATCTCTTCGTAATCGGTGGTCCGCCGGGCCGGTAATGGCTGGAGGGTCTCGCGTTCAGCGTCAATCCGCTTGGCGTTGCGCGCATTGGTCCGGCCGACAATCTCGTCGATGAAGCGCCGGTAAGCTGGCAGGTCTTCGAAATCGCGTGAGCCTCGCATGAGCAGCGCGTCCTCGATGGCGCGCTTGAGATGCCCATTGGGGCTCTCAATGGAGCCGTTCTCATGGGCGACACCTTTGGTGTTGCGTGTCGGCGTCATGCGGTAGTGCTGGCACAGGGCGTCAAAGCGGTCGGTCAGATCGTCTCTAGCGGCCTGGTCGAGGTTCTTGAAGGCGGCTGACAAGCTGTCGGTGCGATGGATCGCAGGGACCCCACCGAGCATCCAGAGGGCATTCTGCAGGCCCTCGGCCAAGGCCACATAGCTCTCGCCGCCCAGAACTACATGGGCGTGCTGGAAGCCGCTATAGGCGAGCCGGAAATGATACAGGCGATGATCAAGAGGTTCGCCGGCGATGGTCACGCCCAATTTGCCCATGGCCGTGAAATCTGACAGCCCCATCTTGCCCGGTTCGTGGATTTGCCGGAACATCACCTCCTGCTCAGGGCCATGCTCGGCGTTCCAGGCCCGTATCCGTCGTTCCAGAGTGCGGCGGATACCGGGATCAAGCTTGGGATGGTTGCGCATGACCTCTTCGTAAACGGCAACGGGCCGGATCCCCGGGGAAGACTGCAACATCGGCACAACCTCGGTGTCGAAAATCTCTGCCAGTGGATCAGGGCGGCGCCGACCGCGGGGCTTCTTCTTTTGGGATAGCAAGGTCGGGTCGGCTTGGATCCGATAGCCCGTGGCTTGGCTGATACCCGCCTTCGCGGCGGCCACGGGAACGGTATGGGTCTGTCTGAGCGTCATGAATAGCCTCATTTGTTGGTCAGTGACATGACGGCCCGGCATGAACGATCCTCCCTGAATGGAAGATCAATCCCTATCCGAGCCGGTCACGACCGTCAGACCCGCCCAAGTGGGGCGAAACGCTGGGGTGGTATCTCTCCGGTCGGGCTACGCCCTCCCTACGAAACACCACCCCAGCGTTCTCATCCTGATTGACGCTCGACTCTCACCTTGTTTGTCGCGCGGCA
>NZ_JBKOTX010000456.1:0-1482 GCF_047086965.1 Roseovarius halophilus (ex Wu et al. 2025)
GCCGACGCGGCCGACGGCGACAAACCCAGTTGAACCCACGCTCGGGATTATAAGACAACTTTTCTGAGTGAAAATGTCCAATGACCGCTGCCAGCCCCATTTCGCCCATTCGACTGGGTCACTACCCGTAGAACGCTTCATCAAATCGGACTTTCGAGGATGTCCTCCCTTGAGAGCATTTTGTGGCAGCGTGCCCTGGATTTGCTGAGTTTCGGCGCTGATACCCAGGATCCGAGGTCGCGGGCCCGATCAGGAGCTGTCGGAAACGATCCTGCCATCGCAAATGACGATCTGCCGGGAACAGGAAGCAGCAATCTTTTCGTCATGAGTCGAGATCAGGAATGTGGTGCCACCATCGCGGTTGATTTCGCGCAGCAGGTCTATGACCTGTGCCGCCGATGCGCGGTCGAGGTTTCCGGTCGGCTCGTCGGCGAGGATGAGTGCGGGATCGTTCATCAGGGCGCGCGCGACCGCCACGCGCTGTTTCTGCCCGCCTGAAAGCTTCGTCGTCCTGTAATCAACCCTGTCGGCCAGTCCAACGCGGTCCAAAAGATCGGCGGCGCGCCGCCGCGCGGCAGAGTTTTCCTGTCCGTCCCGTACCGCACTGGGAAACATGACGTTCTCAAGCGCCGTGAAATCTGGGAGCAGATTGTGGAATTGAAAGACAAAGCCGATATGACGGTTGCGAAACGCGGTCAGCGTCGCATCATCCGCGGCGAATAGATCCTCGCCGAGCATCCGGAATTGCCCGGAACTAGGGCGCAGAAGCGTGCCGAGGATATTGAGGAGCGTGCTCTTGCCGGATCCAGATGCCCCGGTCAGTGCGGTCATTTCTCCCGACGGAAGGGTTAAGTCGAGGCTTTTGAGAACATGCGTCGCGGTTTCACCGGAGCCGAACGTCTTGTCCAGATCGCGCAGGTGCAACAACGCATCGGATACCTGCGTGACTGTCATTGTCCAATCGCCTCGACAGGGTCGATCCGCGAGGCCGCGCGGGCGGGCAGTATCGCCGCCACTGTTGCGGCGAGCGTGGTCAGCGCAATCCCCAACCCGATCGAGCCCTGTGCCACATCGATCGGCAATTGCCCGGGCTGAACATCCTCGATCGGAGGGAACGGCACGAGAGCAACGAGACCAAGCGCGCCACCCGCGACCGCACCGATCAGCCCGATCAACGCCCCCTGGATCACGAACACAACCACAATGAACCCCTGCGTTGCACCCATGGCGCGCATAATCCCGATTTCGGGGCGACGCCGGTAGGTCGTCAGCATCAGCGATGAGGCGATGCCGATCACGATGGTAATCATCGCGAAACTCTTGAGCACCAGCCCGGTGCGGGCCTGTGCGACCAACGCGTCGAAAAGTTGCTCCGAGGTCTCGTGTCTGACGTCAGCACCCATGGGACAGATTTGATGTTTTCGTAACGGAGGATTTCTGGTTCATCGCAGCCATCAAGGAGCGAAGATGAACAAGAAATCC
>NZ_JBKOTX010000457.1:0-1481 GCF_047086965.1 Roseovarius halophilus (ex Wu et al. 2025)
ACGCTGGGGGCGAATGACGCGGCGGTGACGCTGACCTTCGAGCTCGTCGTGACGGACGACAAGGGCAACGCATCCTCAGCGGACACGGTTGATATTACCATCACTCCGCCCACACCCACGCCTGCCTCTGAGTTCGAAAAGGAGCGCGAAGAAATTCGGCAACTCATTGTTGATGTTGCAACGCGTCATTTGGCTAGCGTGTTGTCGACCAATCGACGTATGATGCGGTCGGCCCGCGATCGTTTCATTGCCGGGCGTCGACAGTTGAGCAGCAGCGCAAGCGGCGTCGCTTCTCGGAATAATGTGCCATTAAATGTAGATGGCAGTCTTGAATTACGGGGTTCGACACTGAGTACACGCGGCAATTTCATTGAGCAGGACGGCAACTATGCGGGGACGCAGCGGCGCCTGTTCTTCGGGGACTTTGACATCCAGCGCGACGAGGATGGCAATACATCTGGCACGCTCTCGGGCAAGATGGCGTGGGAGCATATGCTCGATGCGGACCGTATGCTGGGCTATTACCTGGGCGCTGACCTGAGCACCGCCACGCTGGAAGGCAGCTTTGAAGGCAAGCAGGACAGCTTTGGTGTCAATCTGGGCGGCTACGGGGTCGTGGCGCTCTCGGAGACGGTGTTCGCAAGTGGCTTTGCCTCGATAGGTGTCGGCCGGAACGATCTTGAACTGAGCAATGGCACGTTGGAACTGCAGAGTGACTACACCACGCAGACGCTGACGCTTGGCGGGTCTGTGACCGGTGTGATCGCGCGCGAGCGCTATGAGATCTGGCCGGAGCTGGCCTTCACGCATGGCCACACCGAGATCGGGGAGATGGACTTCACGGCGGACGCCTATGATCTGACCGATGAGCTGAGCCTTGATGCCGGGCATGTGAGCCTGACGACGCTGACGCTGACACCGGAGCTGCGGGTTCCAATGGACGGTCGTCCGATCGCCGCGAGCCTCGAGACCGCGACCCTCTCACCAAGGCTGATCTGCGAGCGCACGGTTGCCGATCAGACCACCGAGAACTGCGGCGGGGGGCTTGAGCTGGGCCTTACCTCCAACTCCGAAGATGGCCTAAGCAGGGTGAACACCACCCTGAGCGTCGATCGTGTCGGCGACACAACCCGCACAGGCGTTCAGTTCAAGATCGAGCATCAGTTCTGAGAGAGACGCATACCGGCGCAAATTGGGGCTTCTTCGCGGATTGTGTGGGTTGGCGGTTCCCGGCTTAGCAAGCAAGGAGATAGGCTGTAATGGAACCCCGATTCATACGGGAAGATGAGCGATCCGCGTTCTGACAGCGGCTGACGTGCAGGTCATACAAAACTTGCTCTCAGCTGAAAGGCTAGCGACCTTCCAGGGGCTAACGGCCTCAGGTGCCGCGCGACAAACAAGGTGAGAGTCGAGCGTCAATCAGGATGAGAACGCTGGGGTGGTGTTTCGTAGGGAGGGCGTAGCCCGACCGGAGAGATACC
>NZ_JBKOTX010000458.1:0-1462 GCF_047086965.1 Roseovarius halophilus (ex Wu et al. 2025)
CGCGCCATGGCCGCGCTGCGGGCGGGCCAGGCCCTGCACGACCGCACCCGCGCGGTGCACGGGGCCGGGTTCTATCGGCCCGGCGAGGGGATCGTGGCAGTGCGCGAGGACGTGGGCCGGCACAATGCGCTGGACAAGCTGATCGGTGCCATGGGCGATTGCAGCGCGGGGATGGTGGTGCTGACCAGCCGGGTCTCGGTCGAGATGGTCCAGAAGGCCGCGATGGCCGGGGCCAGCGTGATCGCCGCCGTCTCGGCACCGACCACGCTGGCGGTGCGCACCGCCGAGGCCGCGGGGCTGACCCTGATCGCGCTGGCGCGGGACGAGACATTCGAGATATTCACCCATGCCGAGCGGGTGACAGAGGAGGATGACGATGTCGCCTGAGAAGATGGTCCGGATGGCGAACCAGATCGCCACGTTCTTCGAAAGCCAGCCCGAGGCGGACAAGGCAGGGCGCGTGGCCGCGCACCTTGGCGATTTCTGGGAGCCGCGGATGCTGGAGCAGCTGCGCGCGCATCTCGAGGCCGGCGGCGAGGGGCTGACCCCGCTGGCCCGGGCGGGCGCCGAACGCGTGCTGGCCGAGAAGGAAAAGGCCTGAGGGGCGCTGCCCCTCTTGGCCTGCGGCCAATTCACCCCGGGATATTTCCGGGTCCGAAGAAACGCGGCCTGGGTGCCGGTATCGCGCCCGGGCCGGGCGGGTGCTGGCGCTAGTGAAAGTCGCGACTCTTGGGGATGATCTGCGCGTTTCGCGGATGGGACGCGCCGGGCCCGGGCAGGGGGCGCGTGACCTCGTCAGCGCGCGACAGCTGCGGCGTCAGCCCGTCGGGCGCGAGCCGCTGAAGCGCATCCGTTCGATCTTCCAGATGCTGGGCCACCACGTGGATGATGTCCACGTCGCGCTGGACATACCCGTGCACCACCAGCAGCCGCGCCTGCATCACCACCTTGCGATACCGCGCCAGCACCTTGGGCCAGACCACCAGGTTGGCTACGCCGGTCTCGTCCTCCAGCGTGATGAAGCAGACCCCCTTGGCCGAACCGGGCCGCTGCCGGATCAGCACCAGCCCGGCCAGCCGGACGGTCTGCCCGTTGTGACTGCCCGACAGATCGGTGCAGGCCGCGTAGCCCTGCCGGGCCAGTGACGGGCGCAGAAAGGACAGCGGGTGCGCCTTGAGCGACAGGCGCAGGGTCTGGTAATCGGCGACGACTTGTTCCGTGATGGGCATGTCGGGCAGGGGCACGGGCGGCTCGGCGCCCTCGTCCGCCGTGCCGGCGAACAGCGGCAGATCGGGGGCGTCCTTCAGCGCCTTGGCCTCCCACAGGGCCTGGCGGCGATCCAGAAACAGCGAACGCAGCGCATCCGCCTCGGCCAGCTTGCGGATATCGGCGCCGCGCAGCCCGGCGCGGGTCTGCAAGGCCCCGAGGTCGGCGTAAGGCGCGTCGCGCGCGGCCAGCAGCC
>NZ_JBKOTX010000459.1:0-1452 GCF_047086965.1 Roseovarius halophilus (ex Wu et al. 2025)
AATGCCGACAACCCGCAACCATTCATTTGGAAAGCCAACCCGGATGACATCATCGCCGCAAGAAACAGAGGGTTCCAAACGTTGGAATCAATCCACTAGAGCATGTCGCGTTTTATCGGTTTGGTATCCGGCGGCGTTGGAAAAGTTGTAGCATTCCGCGTCGCTGAACAGGTCGCAGACATACCCGACCGCGTGCCACAGTTCACGGTAGGTTCGGGCAGCAGCCTTTCTGATGAGAGTCTTGAGCGTCGAGAAGGCCATTTCGATGGGGTTCAGATCTTGGCTGTATGGCGGTAGGAACCACGCACCGATGTCGCGCATGGCTTTGGCGGCCCCGGGCTCTTGTGGCTCGACAGGTTGTCGAGAATGACCACGTCGCCGGGACGTAGCGTCGGCACCAGCCGGGTCTCGATATAGAGCTCGAACATCTCGCCATTCATTGCTCCGTCGATCACCCAGGGCGCGTCCAGCCGGTCGTGCCGCAGGGCACAGATGAACGTTTGCGTTCGCCAATGTCCGAGCGGTGCGTGATCGACCAGGCGCGTCCCGCGCGGGGCCCATCCGGTGGTCTTTGCCATGTTCGTCTTGACCGAGGTCTCATTGATGAAGGCCAGTCTTTCCCGATGCCTAGCCATGTAAGGCAGGCGTTTCTTGATCCATGGCGCTTAGTAGGGCGGGGAATTGGTTGGTGATGTGCACCCGTGGCGCCGAAGCTGCTCCGCGAATACAGCGGCCCTTCTGCGGGCATGCGTCGCAGTCGCTTCGCCCGGCGCGGTACCAGCGCCCGTTTTTCGTGGGTGATCGCGGCAAGAATGTCTTGCCCTCTGGGCAGCGGACACGATCCTTTCGCGCATCATACTTGAAGCGCTCGACGGGAAAGCCCTGCATATCCTTGCGCCGCAGCGGCTTGCGACTGGGGATCACATTATCGGTCTCGCAGTCCTCGAGGGCGGCGTAGAGCTGTTCCGTTCCATAGGCCTTGTCCGCCGTGATCCACCCGGGCCTTCGGCCCAGCTTGGTCGGCATCGCATCGATCCGCTCCCGGAACCGGCCCGTGTCGTGTTCTTCTCCCGTCACGATCTCGACATCCACCATCACGCCGGCATGGTCATCGACGGCCGTGTGCTGCTTGTAGCTCGGGCGCAGTGGCGTCCCGGAAGATGTTGCCATCGTGGCCTCCGGATCGCTACCGCAGAGCTTCTTGTATTTGCCGGTCGTTCGCGCCGCGCGTCGGTCATCGTTGGCATCCTGCACGGCGTCCAGGTACTGATCGACGAGCGCATCCATGCTGACATCGGCCCGGATCAGAGAGGCGTCCATATGGACAGTGTCCGCCGTGATCCGCCCGTATTTAGTCCCAGCGTGTGCTGGTCTACTGATCTGTGACCATCAGAAGGATGCACTATGGACAAATTCTTCACGTCAGCGCCACGACCACGCACGCGATCCGAG
>NZ_JBKOTX010000460.1:0-1439 GCF_047086965.1 Roseovarius halophilus (ex Wu et al. 2025)
CCCAGGAACCCGCCCCGGCGGTGCTGGAGGCGGAGGCGCGCGAGGCCGAGGCCGCCGCGCTGGCCGTCGCGGGCGTGACGCAGGTTCAGTCGGCCAGTGCCGCCTACAGTTATCGTGATGTTCACATGGCCGCCACCAACGGGTTCTCGGGTGGGTATGCCCGCAGCAGCCGGGCGCTGTCCTGCGTGGCCATCGCGGGCGAGTGCACGGGGATGGAGCGCGATCACGACGCCGATTCCCGCGTGTTCCGGTCTGACCTGCGCGGCCCGGCCGACATCGGGCGCAGTGCCGGGGAACGGGCCGCGGCCCGCGTCGGCGCGCGGCGACCGTATACCGGGGCCTATCCGGTGCTCTTCGACGAACGGATCTCGGCCAGCCTGATCGGGCATCTTCTGGCGGCGGCGAACGGCGCGGCGGTGGCGCGCGGCTCCAGCTGGTTGCTGGGTCGGCTCGGGGTGCCCGTCCTGCCCGAGGCCCTGTCGCTGATCGAGGATCCGCACCGGCCGCGCGTGGGTGCCTCGCGGCTGTTCGATGCCGAGGGGCTGCCGACCGCGCGGCGCGCCATCGTCGAGGCCGGGATCCTGCAGGGCTGGACGCTGGACCTGGCGACGGCGCGCAAGCTGGGGCTGGAAAGCACGGCGAATGCGCAGCGCGGCACGTCGAGCCCGCCCGCGCCCGGGGTGTGGAACGTGGCGCTCACGCAAGGCGACAAGACACGCGACGACCTGCTGGCCGAGATGGGCACGGGGCTGTGGGTGACCTCGGTGATCGGATCCACGATCAACCCCAATACCGGCGATTATTCGCGCGGGGCCAGCGGGTTCTGGGTGGAAAACGGCGAGATCGCCTATCCGGTGAACGAATGCACCATCGCCGGCAGCCTGCCCGAGATGCTGCGGCGCATGACCCCGGCCAATGACGCCCGCCCCTGGCTGAGCCGTGTCGTGCCCTCGCTTCTGGTGGAGGGGCTGACGCTTGCCGGCAACTGACCTCGCCCTGCTGGTCGAGGCGGCGCGCGCGGCGGGCGAGATCGCCACGCGCCACGGCGGCAAGGGTGTCGAGCATTGGCAGAAACCGGGCCGTGCAGGCCCGGTGAGCGCGGCCGACATGGCGGTGGACGCGATGCTGGCCGCCGACCTGCTTGCCGCGCGGCCCGAGTATGGATGGCTGTCGGAAGAAACCGAGGATGACCCCGGGCGGCTGACGTGTGACCGGGTGTTCATCATCGACCCGATCGACGGGACGCGCAGCTTCGTCGAGGGGTCGCGCACGTGGGCGCACGCGCTGGCCGTGGCCGAGCGGGGCGTGGTGACAGCGGCCGTGATCTACCTGCCGCAGCGCGACAAGCTGTATAGCGCGGCCGCGGGGGCGGGCGCGTTCCTGAACGGGCGGCCGATCCGGGTGGCGTCGCGGGACGAGCTGACCGGCGCGTCGGTGCT
>NZ_JBKOTX010000461.1:0-1434 GCF_047086965.1 Roseovarius halophilus (ex Wu et al. 2025)
TCGACTGGCCGCCAGCACTCTATGCGCCCTTCACGCCCAACCCCAAAGTGGCCTACTTTTGCGCCGCCCTTTGGTCGGGTTTTACTCCGCCGTTGACAGTCGGCGCGTCAATGCGAAAAATCACCGGTAAGAGGGATGACAAAAACCGGAAAACGGATACCGGATACTCCGGGATGCGCACTCACCCGGGCAGCTGGCGCTGCTCCAGCGTCTCGTCGCTGCCGTCCGATTTCATGGCGTCCGCGATCAGGTGCTCGACGGTCGCGTTGAAATAGGCTGTGAGCTCCTTGTGTAGGGTGCGAAACTCGGCGGCCACCGTCTGATCGAAACTGTCTTGTTGTACCCGAACCATCACGGTCGTCCGCCGTTGGCGCGGATAGCGGTAGGGGCGGATGCCGTGCTTGCGGCACAGCGCGACGAAGATCCGGACTGACCAGACGTCCGGCAGGGAGTATTGCAGCTCGACCTCGGGCGCGTCGGACCCTTCCGCTTCCGGGGCGAGCCTCGCCTGCAGCCGGTCGCGCGCTGCGCCGGCGGCCGCCCGCTCGCCCTCGGTCGCGCCGCGGGCGAACAGCGCCTCGAGCTTGGCCAGCTTCTCGCGCATTTCCATGTCATCGGCCATGGTGATCCCTCCGTTCCGCGAGCGCCACCAAGACGAAGCCAGGGGCGAGGTCAAGCCGGCGGGCGCCGGATGTCTTTGCCGAGGGCGTTTCATGACCACCGCTTCCCGTGCCATAATGCGATCGCGAAAAGGAGGAACCGTGGCCCGCAAATCGACCCACAAATGGGCTTTCAAGCCCGGCCTGCGCGCGGGCGCCTTCGGCTGGCGCGGCTCGGCGAAGGCCATCGACCGGCTGAAATCGGCCAGCACCGAGATCCGGTCGGTGCGCCGCAGCGACCCGGTGACCGCGGCCGAGGGCGTGGTGGCCCTCGCCGAACGCATCTGGCCGGCGTTCGAACATATCGACACCTCGTCCGGGGCCCTTAGCACGGCCGTGCACCGGACGCAGGAGACGCTGCTCCCGGTCCTGATCGAAGCCCCCGCCGACGCGGCAACGCGCGCGGCATGGCTGGAGCGCCTGCGCACCGCGATCCGCGACGACGGGGTGGACTACCTCGCGCCGGTCTCGGAGCGGTTCGGCGAGATCGCGGCCTTCCCCGCGCTGATGAACGACCATGCCGACCGCGATCTCGACCTGGTCCGCGCGGCCTGGGCGGACCATGCGCGCTTTTCCCACTGTGCGACCGCCACGCTCACGCTGTCCTGCCTGCTGGAGGCCGGGCGGCACGAGGAGGTGCTGGCCCTGCTCGACGAGAAGAAAACACGTCTCTGGTTCCACGAGAAGTTCGCCGCCGACGCCTTGCTGCGCCAGGGGCATGCGGAGGCGGCGCTCGCCCGCGCCGCGGCCCTGCTGGAGGGCGACCGGCAGCCCT
>NZ_JBKOTX010000462.1:0-1411 GCF_047086965.1 Roseovarius halophilus (ex Wu et al. 2025)
CGGCTTACGCACCTGCCAGCATCACCCTACGATACAACATCTGGTGCGGTCGTCCGGTAACCGGAAATGCAACCCACCCACACAAAACGCGAAGAAGCCTTTAATTCTCGCGGTATCAGCGCCGTTGAGCGCATATATCCAGATCATATTAGCTGAACGCTTTACGCTACCTCTGCCTGTTCGCTATGGACTATGGTTCTCTCTGGGTGCATCCGCTACTTCGCTATTATTCGCTGTGTTGCCAGAAAGATTTATCACAGTGCCGGCAGCGTGGATTACGGCTGTTATTATTTGCTTTGTATTCATTATAACGATAACTCACGTTCACTACGGGGAAATGCTTCACTTCAAAACATTCGCTAAAGCTTACATGAAAAATCGCCTTCAGGCCATGCTGCCGGATCAGGTAAGAGGAGAGGTCCTTCGCCTTTCGGCACGCGATAAGTATGTATCCGTGCGAACTGCCAAAGGTGAATGCGAAATCCGGTCAACAATTTCCGAAGCTATAAAATTAAACTCGCAACCAGGATATAGGATTCATAGGTCGCACTGGGTGGCATTGGACTCGGTAACAGATATATGCCGAAAAAAGAAGAAATGGTATTTGACGATTCAGGGCCCTGAAACGTTTCCTGTATCCGCCAAGATTGCCCCACAAATCGAACAGGAAATGAAATTAAAGACCTTAAAACAGGAGAACGACCGTCACCTGACGGTAACGAGACGAAGAAACAGCGGTTAATGTGCCCGTGAGCGGTACGGGTGCGTTCTTAAACAACGTCAGGACAGCACCGCGAAATTTCAATCCCGTTTTCACTCCATATTACTGATTTCGCGACATCTATGGTATCTTTCACGACATCCCCCCGCCCCGAGCCTGTCAAGACATGCCATTAGAAACCGGCATCAAGGTAGACCGACCGAGGCACGGCGATGGTTCGTTCAAATACAATAGCATTAGCGATTGTGGTCGCAGCTACTGTGCTAGTCATTTTAATCATGGGTTTTTCTGCACCATCACTTTTAGCCCTGCTACTTGCAGCCATGCCAATAAGCTTCTTAATCGTTCAAAGAATACTAACATTAAGAACTAAAAAGAACTTAACTGCGACCAAGCATCTGAATAGAGCAGACTGCGCAGGTACCGAAGTAGCGGCTTTCCGGGAGGATGAGGTAGACGCGAATGCAGCCAAGCGCCGATTCTCTAAACAGGTAGAAGATAGTTCTTCGATGAGTAGTGCTGATATTATTTTCGAAAAATGGACACAGATTGAAGCATCATCCATCAAGGGACAGGAAGCGCGTATATTTATGGCTTCTTCGCGTTTTGTGTGGGTGGGTTGCATTTCCGGTTACCGGACGACCGCACCAGATGTTGTATCGTAGGGTGATGCTGGCAGGTGCGTAAGCC
>NZ_JBKOTX010000463.1:0-1399 GCF_047086965.1 Roseovarius halophilus (ex Wu et al. 2025)
AGCCGGGCGCCCATGGCCCCGGCGCGGTCCACCGCCTGCCCCTGCGCCAGCCCGGCCAGAAAGCCGCTGGCATAGGCGTCGCCCGCGCCGGTGGTGTCAACGACACGGGCGATGGGGTCGGCGGCAACGTGATGGCGCGCCCGCGCGTCGCCGACCCAGGACCCCTTGTCGTGTTCGGTCACCGCGGCGATTTCGACCTTCGACAAGGCCCAGTCGAGCCCCGCCTCGGCCCCGTCGCAGCCACCCAGGGCGCAGATTTCGACATGATTGCCGACAAGGATGTCGACATGGGTGTCGATCAGATCCCGCATGGCGGCGAGATTGCGCTCGACGCAGCCCGCGTCCGACGGGGTCATGGCGACGCGCGCGCCGGCCGCCTTTGCGGCACGGGCCAGGGTCTCGATCACCTCGGCGCCCTGCGGGGCGTCCCAGATGTAGCCCTCGATGAACAGGATGTCGAACTCCTCGGGCAGGGCCACCCGCGCCTCGGAGGGCATCAATGTGACGGCAGCCCCCAGGTAGGTGCTCATGGTACGTTCGCCATCAGGGGTGACGAGGACCACGCAGCGCCCGGTGCCGTGGTCGTCGTTGTGCGACACGGCCACCGGGGCGGCCAGGTCCAGCCCCACCATTTCGCGGCAGAAGGTATCGCCCAGGTCGTCATCGGCGACCTTGCCGATGTAGGTTCCGCGCACTGGCGTTTCCGCCAGATGCGCGATGGTATTGGCGACCGAGCCGCCGGACTGCCGCACGCCCGGTCCGACCTCTTCGAAAAGCGCGTGGGCGGCCTCGGCCCCGACCAGGTGCATGCCCCCCGGTGTCAGCCCGTGGCGGCCGACCACCTCGGGCTCCACGGCGGCGACGACATCGACCAGGGCATTGCCCAGGCCGACGATATGCGGTGTGCGTTCACTCATGGCTCATTCTCCCTCAATACCTGTAGTGTTCCGGTTTGAAGGGGCCTTCGGGTTTGACGCCGATGTAGGCGGCCTGTTCGGGGTCGAGCTTGGAGAGTTTGACGCCGATGCGCTCGAGGTGGAGGCGGGCGACCTTCTCGTCGAGGTGCTTGGGCAGGATGTAGACGCCGGGGGCGTAGTCCGCGCCATTGGTCCAGAGCTCAATCTGGGCCAGAACCTGGTTGGTGAAGCTCGCCGACATCACGAAGGAGGGGTGCCCGGTGGCATTGCCCAGGTTCAGCAGGCGCCCTTCGGAGAGCAGCAGGATCCGGTTGCCCGAGGGCATCTCGATCATGTCCACCTGTTCCTTGATGTTGGTCCACTTGTGGTTCTTCAGCGTGGCCACCTGGATCTCGTTGTCGAAATGGCCGATGTTGCCGACGATGGCCATGTCCTTCATCGCGCGCATGTGCTCGATGCGGATCACGTCGCGATTGCCGGTG
>NZ_JBKOTX010000464.1:0-1394 GCF_047086965.1 Roseovarius halophilus (ex Wu et al. 2025)
CTTCTGTGGTTGCCGCCCGTAGTGCAAGAAATTTCTGACCGTTCGAGCATGTGATCGAGTGCGAACTTCTGTGAGGCCTCAGTATGCGGCATTTTCAGAAGCCGCGGGCCGGGATGGTGATCAGCGGATCGGGTCCACATCTGAAAAACGAGCTTTCAGGCTCGCAGCAGCCTGCTGGTTTTCCCAATCCGGATCTGTTCGATCGTTTTGCCCATTCAGGTCGTCGTCTTCTCACACCCCCTTGGCACCGTCACTGGCGGTTCGACAATAGCATCATGCCGCAACTGCCAGCGCCGGATCCTTGTAATCCTCGTTCTTCGTCAGCATCGCCCAGATCTGCCGGGCCATCTTGTTGGCCAGCGCGATCGCGACCAGCATCCTGGGTTTGCGCGCCAACATGCGCGACAGCCAGCTGCCCTCGACAATCGTTCGCTGCCCAAGCCAGGCCAATCGCGACATTGCACCGATGATCAGGAGGCGTCGGATATCGGCCTGGCCGGCCTTGGTCATGCGCCCCAGACGCTCCTTGCCTCCGGAAGAATGTTGTCTGGGCACAAGGCCCAACCAAGCCGCAAAGTCACGCCCGGTTTTGAACTCCGCCATGTCAGGCCCGAACGCCTCCACCGCGACAGCCGTCAGCGGGCCAACGCCCGGCATGGTCTGGAGCCGGCGCGCCCTGTCCGACCGGGTGGCCAGCGTCTTCAGTTTCGTGGTGCGCTCGGTGATACGTGCTGTTTTCTCTGCAATCTGCGCCAGCAGGTCCTTGCACTCCTCCCGGATCAGCGCAGGCAAGTCGGACGTATCATCCTCCACGAGCGCTGTCATGCGATCGAGGTGGCGTGTTCCGATGGGAAACACTTGGCCATGCTCATACAGCAGCGCCCGCAAGGCGTTCACATCGGCGGTCCGCTGATGAACCAGTCGCTCCCGGCCGCGGAACACCGCCGCCCGGGACTGCTGCTCAACCGTCTTGGGGGCCACGAAGCGCATCTCGGGCTGTCGGGCCGCGATGACGATTGCCTCGGCATCAGCTGCATCGTTCTTCTGGCGCTTGACGAAGGGGCGCACGTATTGCGGTGCGATCAGCTTCACCTCGTGCCCGAGCGCCTCCATCTCCCGCGCCCAGTGGTGCGCGCTGCCGCAAGCCTCAAAAAGGACCAGGCAGGGCTCCTGCCGGGCCATGAACGCGGAAAACTGCTTTCGCGTGAGCTTTTTACGAAACTGGACCTCTCCTGTCCGAAGGGCACCGTGGACCTGAAAAACATTCTTTGCCAGATCGACCCCGATCATCATATCCTTCATCTCGCCGTCCTCCTTTTTGCGTGGCGTTGAGCACCACGACTTTGGCACATTGCGATGCCGTCTGGGGAGGGCGGCAACCACTCCATCTGAAA
>NZ_JBKOTX010000465.1:0-1386 GCF_047086965.1 Roseovarius halophilus (ex Wu et al. 2025)
TGAGTTCTACGCGCCGGACGCGCCTACCGGCCGCACAAAATGTAGCGCCCGTTCAACCCTTGATGAGCCCGGCAACCCACAGAGATCGAGAAGGGACCGGATTTTCTCAAACAATCGCAAATGATGGCACAAAAATTCTGGCAAAAGGCCCACACCGTTTTGGACCAATAGCACAAGCTGTGGTTTGCTCGCGGTTGTATGAGAGACGCGGGGGGAGATCAGAGGGCCTTGTTGCGAAAGAGCGCTCGGCCAAATTTCGGGTAAATGTCTACCATCTCAAAGCCGTGGTCCGCCAGTAGGTTTGCTTGGTAAGTGAAAGTCTGCTCACTGTTCACGCCGCGCTCATACCCACCATCGATGGCGACATATTCAATCCGGTTCAACACTGCCCGCGCACCTTGGAGAATTTCTGGCTCAAACCCCTCGGCTTCGAGCTTGAAAAGCTTTACCTGTTCCACTGCGTTACTGTCCATGTAACTGTCTAGGGTCACCGTTTGGATTTCCAGTGTACCGTCGTAGGTTGAGGGCTCTATAAAGCTCGAGTCCGCGTCTTTTTCATTAATGTAGAAGGTATGAATTTCATTCTGCGCTCCCAGTCCGAAATTATTCGCTTTTGCCTTTGGGGCGTTTTTTTCAATTGCCAAATGCTCTCTTTTGCCGGGTTCAAACGTTATATAGTTCTCGGGTTTGATGTGGTGCTTTAGAGTCAACCATAGGTCTGCATAATTGGCGCCACAATCAATCACCACGTCGCCTTGGGAAAATTGGATATTCTGAAGAGTGTATGATTTCCACAAAACCTCGGCTCGGTGGGTCAGACCACGCTTGTATAGCCCCCTTCCTCTCCCAAAATCCCCAAAGGTATGCTGGTTTTCGCCATCAGTGACATAAAAAAGTCCGGTGGGTTCATCATATCCAAAACGGGCAGCTCGTCTTCGTGCGGCTGATCTGAGGTTAGCTATTCTTATATCACGTCTCGTTTTTGGGGACAGCTCTGGCATGTTGATAGCTCTCATTTTACGCGCTCTTGAGCACAATACGTGATGTAGATTCTACTACCGTTACGCCCCTTTTACTGGCTACAGGACGCAGGCCCAACCCTATTCTGCTGAACCGCAACCAATCCTCTCACCCGACATTTCCCATGTGGGATACCATCGAACGTCACAATCGGCTGACGCGGCCTGCGCGTCAAGCATTCGATGCCCCTGATGGCCGCAGCTACCGTGCTAGTGTTCCGAGATGGGATGGTTGCCGCCCTCCCCAGACGGCATCGCAATGTGCCAAGATGGTGGTGTTGAAAGCCACTAAGCGAGGAGGACGGCAAGATGAAGGATACAATGATCGGGGTGGATCTGGCAAAGCGTGTTTTCCAGCTCCACGGGG
>NZ_JBKOTX010000466.1:0-1381 GCF_047086965.1 Roseovarius halophilus (ex Wu et al. 2025)
AGCGAGGCCAGGCGCCAGCGCTTGCGCGCCGCCGAGAGGTTCGGATGCGCCGCGCGCCGGATCAGCCAGGCGGCGACGCCATGCGCCTCGGCCCGCAGCGCCAGCCGCTTGGTGGCGGTGAAATCCAGCTGCGGCGGGTCGCCCCAGACCTCGCCCACCACGGCGCCCAGCACGCCGCAGCCCAGCCCCTGTTCCATGGCCCAGAGCACATCGATGGGGCGGTTCACATCCACTGCGATCACCTCCAGCGGGCGGGGCAGCCCGGCGATGCAGAGCCGCCCGGCCTCGTGCCGCGACAGCCGGTCGCTGATCCACAGGACCGGGCCGTCCTCGGGGGCAATCTGGGTGAGCATGAAGCCCAGCGGGCCACCGTCGCTGGCGGTGTCGGCGAAGATCTCGGTCAGGGTGGGGGAGTCGGGGGATTCACCCGTGCCCCGGGTGCGGTCGGACAGCAGCTCGGCGGCGGTTCTGGCGGGGGGCGGGGCGCAGCGCATGGGGAATCCTTGGCAAGTGTTCTTTCTTTGTTCTAATTCGCGCACCGGCCCGCGTCAAATCCCGGGCGGGCTGTTCGGCGGGCTTTCCCGGCTTGTCTGTCGCATCAAGGTTGCATAACGTGCCTTTCGATAGGGGAAGGGCGGAACGCCAAAATGACGGGACCAGTGCCGCGGGTGGGGCCCCGCCATGACATGCTGTGCAGGCCGGCGTGCCAAGGTGTGCGCCGATGATCGCCCGGGCGGTTCTTGAGGCCTGTGTGGTCCGCGCCGGGCTGTCTCCGAGCGCCCACAACACCCAGCCTGCACGCTGGGCGCTGGGGGCCACGGGAGCGACGCTTTTTTGCGACACGCGCCATGTCTTGCCGGCCAGCGATCCCGAGGGCCGCGCCACGGCGCTGGGCTGCGGGGCCGCATTGGAGGCCATGGTGCTGGCGCTCTCGGCCCACGGCATCGGGGCCGAGGTGGACCTGGCCCAGTCCCCGCGGTTCCACCGAGGCCGGGGGCTGGAAACCGTGGCGCATCTGCACTTTGTCGAAGGGGCCGCCGAGGATCCGCTGCACCGTCAGCTTGAGCATCGCTTCACCTGGCGCGGGTCGTTCGATGCGGCCCCGATGGAGCTTTACGGCTGGTCGCGTCCCGATGCGCGGCTGGTGCTGGATGACAAGGGCCGGTCCTGGCTGGCCGAGCGCAACGACTGGGCCAGCCTGCAGGGGCTGCGCGACGCGGGCCTGCGCCGCGAGTTGGTGAACTGGATGCGCCTGTCGCCCCGTCACCCCCGCGCCCGCCTGGACGGGATGGACCGGGCGGCGCTGAACCTGACCCGGGTACGGGCGGCGGCGCTGCCGCTGGTGTTCGGCCCGCTCTGGCGGGGGCTGGAGGCCGTCGGG
>NZ_JBKOTX010000467.1:0-1368 GCF_047086965.1 Roseovarius halophilus (ex Wu et al. 2025)
TCAATACCTGTAGTGTTCAGGTTTGTAGGGTCCTTTGGGTTTGACGCCGATATACTCGGCCTGGTCGTCGCGCAGCTTTGTGAGCTTGACGCCGATGCGGTCGAGGTGCAGGGCGGCGACCTTCTCGTCGAGGTGCTTGGGCAGGATGTAGACCTGGTTGTCGTACTGCGCGCCCTTGGTGAAGAGCTCGATCTGCGCCAGCACCTGGTTGGTGAAGCTGGCCGACATCACGAAGGACGGGTGGCCGGTGGCGTTGCCGAGGTTCAGCAGCCGCCCCTCCGACAGCAGGATCATGCGGTTGCCCGAGGGCATCTCGATCATGTCCACCTGTTCCTTGATGTTGGTCCACTTGTGGTTCTTGAGGTTGGCCACCTGGATCTCGTTGTCGAAGTGGCCGATATTGCCCACGATCGCCATGTCCTTCATCTCGCGCATGTGCTCGATGCGGATCACGTCCTTGTTGCCCGTGGTGGTGATGAAGATGTCGGCCGTGCCGATCTCGTCCTCCAGCGTGGTCACCTCGAAGCCGTCCATCGCCGCCTGCAGCGCGCAGATCGGGTCGACCTCGGTCACCTTCACGCGCGCGCCCGCGCCCGCCAGCGACGCCGCCGAGCCTTTTCCGACGTCGCCGTAGCCGCAGACCACCGCGACCTTGCCGGCCATCATCGTGTCGGTCGCGCGGCGGATGCCGTCGACGAGGCTTTCCTTGCAGCCGTACTTGTTGTCGAATTTCGACTTGGTCACTGAATCGTTGACGTTGATCGCCGGGAAGGGCAGGTGCCCCTTCTCCATCATCTTGTACAGCCGGTGCACGCCCGTCGTCGTCTCCTCGCTCACGCCCTTGATCATGTGGCGCTGCTTGACGAACCAGCCGGGGCTCTGCGCGATCCGCTTGCGGATCTGGGCGAAAAGCGCCTCTTCCTCCTCGGAGGTCGGCGCGGCGATCAACTCGTCCTCGCCTTCCTCGACGCGCGCCCCTATAAAGATGTAGAGCGTGGCGTCGCCGCCGTCGTCAAGGATCATGTTCGCGCCGTCCTCGAACTGGAAGATCCGGTCGCAGTACTCCCAGTACTCCTCCAGCGTCTCGCCCTTCACGGCAAAGACCGGCGTGCCGCCCGCCGCGATCACCGCCGCCGCGTGGTCCTGCGTGGAAAAGATGTTGCACGACGCCCAGCGGACCTCGGCGCCGAGCGCCACAAGCGTCTCGATCAGGCACGCCGTCTGGATCGTCATGTGAAGGCTGCCCGCGATCCGCGCGCCCTTCAACGGCTTCGCATCCCCGTACTCCGCCCGAAGCGCCATCAGACCCGGCATCTCCGTCTCGGCAATGTCAAGCTCCCGACGGCCGAAATCCGAAAGCGAGATGTC
>NZ_JBKOTX010000468.1:0-1342 GCF_047086965.1 Roseovarius halophilus (ex Wu et al. 2025)
GATGGTGGTGTTGAAAGCCACTAAGCGAGGAGGACGGCAAGATGAAGGATACAATGATCGGGGTGGATCTGGCAAAGCGTGTTTTCCAGCTCCACGGGGCCACGGTGGCGGGTGAGGTGAAGTTCCGCAAGAAGCTGACGCGGGATCAGTTCCTGGCCTTCATGGCGGCACAGTCGGCCGCGCTTGTGGTGTTTGAGGCCTGCGGGAGCGCGAGCTACTGGGCCCGGGAGATGGAAGCGCTCGGTCACGAGGTCCGGCTGATCGCGCCGCAGTATGTGCGCCCCTTCGTCAAGCGGCAGAAGAACGATGCGGCCGACGCCGAAGCCATCGTGATCGCAGCGCGCCAGCCAGAGATGCGGTTCGTGGCGCCGAAGACGGCTGATCAGCAGGCCAAGGCGATACTTTTCCGGGGGCGCGAGCGGCTGGTCCACCAGCGGACGGAGCTTGTGAACGCGCTGCGGGCCGTCCTCTACGAATACGGGCACGTGTTCCCCGTCGGCTTCTGCCACATGAAGCGCATCGCGGCTGTGGTGGAAGATCCTGGCTGCGACCTGCCCGCACTCGTCATCGGGGAGTGCAAGGACCTGCTGGCGCAGATTGCTGAGAAAACAGAGAGGATCGACGCGAAGACCAAAACCCTGAAGGCGCTTGCGGCAGGGACCGATACCGCGCGGAGGCTACAGACGATGCCTGGCGTCGGTCCCCTGACGGCGCTGGCGGTGGAAGCCTTTGCGCCGGACATGGCGCATTTCAAATCCGGCCGGGACTTCGCGGCTTGGCTGGGACTTGTTCCGCGCCAGCACTCGACCGGCGGCAAGGCGCGGCTCGGGCGGATATCCAAGGCTGGCCAAAGCGACATCCGGCGGCTACTGATAATCGGCGCGATGACGCGGATTATGGGGCGCGCACGACACAAGGTTCCGGCCGAGAGCTGGATCGGGCGCATGCTGGCGCGTAAGCCGAAGATGCTGGTTGGGATAGCGCTGGCCAACCGAATGGCCCGGCAGATCTGGGCGATGCTGACGAAGAACGAGGATTACCGGGATCCGTCGCTGGCAACGGCATGACCAGCGTGTCGTGACCAACCAGCGGCGGTGCCAAGGGGAGTGTGAGAAGCCGATGACCTGAATGGGCGCAACGATCGAAAAGATCTGGATTGGGAAAACCAGCGTCAGACTCTGAGCACAAAGCTCGCTTCTGAGATTTGGACCCAATCCGCTGATCACCATATCGGCCCGCGGCTTCTGGAAGTGCCGCAACACGAGGCCTGAAAGAAGTTCGTACTCGATCACACGCCAATAAGGTCAAAAACTTCTTGCATCACGGGCGGCAACCAAAGAAG
>NZ_JBKOTX010000469.1:0-1335 GCF_047086965.1 Roseovarius halophilus (ex Wu et al. 2025)
TGTCTTACGCTGAACCCGGCTCCTGGGATATAAAGGAGCCGCTGCCCGGCACCTCAAACATGCCGTGCAGCGGCGGCGGCGGGATCGTAACGTGTTTGGTCGTGAAGGACCGTTTGGGAGTATGATCAGCCGCCGTCTTCACCAAAGGGCCTGAACGGATACGCGTGTGACAAATCACGCATGACAAGCATAGGACATGGCGAAGATGACAGATCATACCATTGGCGTGGACATTTCGAAATCCCATCTGGATGCCTTCCGGCTGGAAGATGGCGCGGCACAGCGCTTCGAGAACTCGGCGGCAGGATTTCGGGCCCTGAGCAAGTGGCTTGGCAAGGCACCGGTGGCACGGATCGTGTTCGAGCCGACGGGGCCGTATCACAAGGCCTTCGAGGCGGCGCTTGGCAAGACGTTTCCCCTGGTCAAGGTGAACCCGCTTCAAGCGCGTCGGTTCGCCGAGGCGCATGGCACAAGGGCCAAGACCGATGCGGTGGACGCGCAGATGCTGGCGCGCATGGGCGCGGCGTTCGACCTTGCACCCCAAGCGCCATGTTCAAAGAACGCACTTTTTCTCAGGGACTTGCACGTTGCGCGCGCCGGACTGATCAAGGACCGAACAAGACTGCGCAACCGCGCCCAGACCCATGATATCGCGGTCCTGAAACGCCAGACCAAGGCGCGGCTCGCCCAGGTGGAGCGTCAGATTGCCGAGCTGGACGCCGAGATCGCGGCACTCATCGAGGCGCAGGAGGCCACAGCACGCAGCCGCGATATCCTGTGCTCCATGCCGGGGATCGGTGCTGTCACCGCCGCCGCCATGCTGATCCTGTTGCCGGAGATCGGCACACTCGAGCGCAAACAGGTGGCCAGTCTCGCCGGCCTCGCGCCCATCACCCGCCAGTCCGGTCAGTGGCAGGGCAAGGCGTTCATCGGGGGCGGGCGCAAACCACTGCGTGATGCCCTATACATGCCCGCGCTGGTCGCCATGCGCCACAACCCCGACCTCAAGGCCAAGTACGAGGCTCTGCGCGCCGCAGGCAAACCCGCGAAAGTGGCCATCGTCGCCATCATGCGCAAGCTCATCGAAATGGCAAATGCGCTCGTCAAAGCTGATCGCAAGTGGACCCCAAAAACCGCTTGATCAAGATGCCGTAATGGGGCTTGGCGCTTAACATCATCGTTGTGAATTGCCATCGGTGATTTGTTGAGGTGTCGTTGCCCCTGGCACGTCAGAGGTGTACCGGGGCACGGTTCTGAGACAGCGCGTTGCGCTGGTTAGGCCGCCATTTTAACCTCCGTGACGGCTTCGGGTTCAAGGGCTTTTTGCTCGGCCCT
>NZ_JBKOTX010000470.1:0-1325 GCF_047086965.1 Roseovarius halophilus (ex Wu et al. 2025)
CGGCTGGGCCGGATGGCCCGCATGGGCGGGCTTGCCACCGGGCTGGCCGGCACCATGGCCGCGCGCGGCGGGATGGAGCTGCTGGGCGGCCGCCGGCCGCGGATGCAGGACTTGCTCATGACCCCGGCAAACATCACCCGCGTGACCGAGGAATTGTCACGGATGCGCGGCGCCGCGATGAAGGCGGGCCAGCTTCTGTCGATGGAGACGGGCGAGCTGATGCCGCCCGAGCTGGCGCAGATCATGACACGCCTGCAATCCGAGGCGCATTTCATGCCGCCCGCGCAACTGAAAAAGGTTCTTGCCGCCAACTGGGGCGGCGACTTCATGCGCCGGTTCCGCCGCTTCGACGTGCGCCCGATCGCCGCCGCCTCCATCGGGCAGGTCCACCGCGCCCAAACGCGCGACGGCCGCGACCTTGCCGTCAAGGTGCAGTATCCCGGCATCCGTGACAGCATCGACAGCGATATCCGCAATCTCGGGGCCATCGCGCGCGGGTCCGGGCTGGTCCCGCGGGGCATGGACATCGCCCCGCTGCTGGAGGAGGCCCGCGCGCAACTGCACGAGGAGGCCGATTACCTGCGCGAAGCCGCCGCGCTGTCGCGCTTTGCCGCGCATCTGGCCGACACGCCGCATTTCCGCGTGCCGGGGCTGCACCGCAACCTGACGACGCCCGACATCCTGGTGATGGATCACCTGCCCGGCGTCACCGTGGCCGAGCTTGAAACCCGCGATCAGGCCACCCGGGACCGCGTCGCGGCGCGGCTGATCACGCTCGTGCTGCGGGAACTCTTCGATCTCGGCGACATGCAGACCGACCCGAATTTCGCCAATTACCTGTTCGATCCCGACGCCGACGCGGTGATCCTGCTCGACTTCGGCGCGACCCGGCGGTTCGCGCCGGAAACGGTCGCGCAGTACCGCGAGGTGCTGCGCGCCACCGTGGCCGGTGACGGGCCGCGCGCGCTGGCCCGGATGGCCGATCTGGGCATGATCCCCGCCGATCCGCCCGACGCGGCCCGCGACCTGCTGCTGCGCCTGTTCGGGATCGTCGCGGAGCCCTTCGCCGCGCCGGGCGTTCACGATTTCGGCCGGGCCGGGCTGCTGGACCGCCTGCGGCAAGAGGGGCTCGCGCTGGCCGAGGAACGCGGGCTGTTCCCCGTGCCGCCGGTCGAATCGCTGCTGCTGCAACGCAAGGTGCTGGGCTGCTACCTGCTGGCCGAGCGTGGGCCTGACCTGCGGCGTGGTCTACCCGCAGCAGGACGAGGACGAAAAGAAGCAAGCCTACGCCTGCGACATCACCTATGCGACCAACAACGAGTTGG
>NZ_JBKOTX010000471.1:0-1305 GCF_047086965.1 Roseovarius halophilus (ex Wu et al. 2025)
GAGACTGTGCGGAATTTTGTGCCCTGACGCCTTTTTTACGTCATTGGGAAGCGGTCTTCGAACATGATCGCGAGCTGGCTTTTGACAGCGTGCCATTCTCGCACTGATCGCTTCCACTCCGTGGAGGTAGCATTCAGCGCGAGATAGATCAATTTCGCTGCGGCCTCGTCGCTAGGAAAGTGGCCGCGGCTTCGCACGGCGCGGCGGATTTTCGAGTTCAGCGCTTCGATGGCATTCGTGGTGTAGATCAGTCGGCGCACCTCGGGCGGGTAGTCGAGGAAGGGGACGACCTCGGTCCAGGCCCGTCGCCAGCTCGGCGCGATCGCCGGGTAGCGCCTGGCCAGGTCGCTGTCCTCGAACTCGGCCAGCGCGGCCTCGGCCGCCTCGGCGTCCACCGCCGTATAGATGGCCTTGAGGGCTGTCGCCACGGCCTTGCGGTCCTTGTAGCTGGCGAAGCTCATGGACTGGCGCAGCAGGTGGACGATACATGTCTGGACCTGGGTCTGGGGAAAGGCCGCCTCGATGGCCTGGGGGAAGCCCTTGAGGCCGTCCACGACGGCGATGAGGATGTCCTGAACGCCGCGGTTCTTGAGGTCGTTCAGAACCTTGGCCCAGAACTTGGCCCCCTCATTGGCCTGGAACCAAAGGCCCAGAACATCGCGCGTGCCGTCCGGCAGGATCGCCAGCGCCACGAAGACCGCCTTGTTCGACACCGCGCCATCGCTGCGGATATTGACCCGGATCGCGTCCATGAATACCACCGGATAGCACGGCTCCAGGGGGCGGTTCTGCCACGCGGTTACCTCGTCCATGACCGCTTCGGTGACAGCGGAGATCAGGCTGGGCGACGCCTCGAAGCCATAGATTTCCTCAATGTGTCCCTGGATCTCCCGGGTGCTCATGCCGCGCGCATACATGCTGACGATCTTGCGGTCGAACTCGGGAAAACGGCGCTGATACTTGGCGATCAGCAGCGGGTCGAAGGTCCCGTTGCGGTCGCGCGGAATGTCCAGAACCATCTTGCCGGTATCCGTCGTCACCGTCTTCTGGCTGCTGCCATTGCGGCGGTTCGCAGGCCGGTTGTGGCCCTCGGGCGCCTCCTCGGTGCGCTCCTCGCCGAGATGCTCCTCCATCTCGGTCGTCAGCGCGCGTTCCGCCAGCGCCTTCGTCAGCTCGGAGAGAATGCCCTCCTTGCCGAACAGATCGCCGGCTGACCGGCCTTCCATCAGCTTGTCCAAAAGGTCTTTGTCGATGCTCATTCGTGGTCTCCTTTTCAGAACCGTTACCACGCCAGAGCACAAAATT
>NZ_JBKOTX010000472.1:0-1302 GCF_047086965.1 Roseovarius halophilus (ex Wu et al. 2025)
GCTCACCGACAAGCAGGATCTTTTCACCGGCGAGTTCTGGCTGGGCGCGCGCGCGACCGAGCTCGGCCTTGTCGACGGGGCCGCCCATATCGAGCCGAACCGCTGGCGGCAAAGGCGGTGGCGATGGCGCGTTGCAGCGGGGTCGTGCCGGCATCCGGGGCGACGCGGCCGAGCGCCACATCGACGAGGAACGCGGTCTCGCCGTCCATCCCGCCGGTCTGGCGGCGGCTGGTCGCGATGGACTCGTAGGCCGGTGACAGCAAGCCGATGCGCAGCGCCAGCGGCTGCTGATCGCGGGGCAGGTCGCGCTGTGGAAGGTCGGCCCCGAAGAGCTGCGCAAAGGCGATCCCGAGGCCGGCATCGCGCATCGCGGGCCATGCCCGCGGCAGCACGCCGGCCACGGCGCGCGTATCGCCCTGACGCAGGGCGGCATGCACGCGCTGTACCATCGCGGCCCTGTCCCAGACCCCGCCGGAGGCCGCCGGTTCGCGCGCCGTGTAAAGGCCCAGCAGGCGGTTCTCGGGCAGGGCCTGGCGGCGGACCAGACGCTCGGCCGCCTCGATCTCGGCTTTCCAGCCGGCGGTGCCGCGCAGATCGGCCACGGCAAAGGCGCGCGGCAGGCTGCCGGTGGCCAGCGGGGCGCCCGCCGCCTCGAACAGGCGGAAGGTCAGGGGGGTCACGTCGCGCGGGGGCGGGGGCAACGTGGCGTCGTCGATGGCCTCGGGGCTGAGGAACACCGCCAGAAGCTGTTCCTCGACCGGGGTGAGCGCACCGACGGCCTTCGCGGCGTCGAAGGTCAGCGCGGCCGTCTGCCAGTCACCGGCGCGGGCGGTACAGTAGACCCGGGCGGCATAGGCCGTGCTGAGGGCCGGATCGCGCTTGAGCGCGGAACAGGGCGCGGCTTCGGACCCGTCGAGCAGCGCAAGCCCGAGCCAATGGTCGAACAGGCTGGCGCGGGCGGGGCCCGCGCGCTCCACCAGCGCGAGCGCGGGCGATACCGCGCCGTAGCGCCGCAACGCATCGAGCCGCGCGGACAGGAACCGCGCGTCGCTCCCCGCGTCGAACGGCGCGTCGGCCTCGGTCAGAAGCAGCGTGTAGAACAGCGCCTGAACGGCCGGCAGGGGCCGGTCGGGCAGACCGTCGAGCGCCGTGACCAGTGCCGATGTCGTGCTGTCCCGCCAGAGCGTGCGCGGCAGGCCCGTGCTGGCGGCGGGCAGCAGCCCCGCCGCGTCGGGCAGCGCGGCATCGAGCGGCATGACGTCCACATCCGGGATGTCCGTGCTGCCGGAAACCGGCGGTTCG
>NZ_JBKOTX010000473.1:0-1279 GCF_047086965.1 Roseovarius halophilus (ex Wu et al. 2025)
TTTTCCTTCCTGTTGTTACCGAATCATTGTAGTCTAAAGTCAGTTGTTACCACCTACTACAGTGAGGAGATGATATCATGGCAACTATCGGCTACCGTCTCAGCCGCCACCGGTCGGGCCGGCCCTGCCAGAGGATGCGCTCGCCCTCGGGCGGGCGTTCGGGGAATCCATTGATCGGTTCGAAGGCGAAATCATCGTGGCTCATGACGGTCTCCTTGCGGGGGTCAGCCCGGTTGCGGGTCCAGCCGCTCCGGGGAGGCGTAGAGCGTACCGCCGGCGTAGTAGGCGGTAATCTTGTCCTCCTCGAGAAGGGTGACCTGGCGGGGCGAGGCATGTTGCGGCACGCCGGCGAAGTGATGGCCGAAAACCGAGCGCACCTTGATCCGGTCGGTCTTGATCCGGGCCATCGTCAGCGGGATCAGGCGCTTGCCGCCGCCATGCGCGGTATCCAGCGCGACCTCGATGAAGCGGACCAGCTGCTCGGGCTCGTCGACCCACATGTCGGTGATGGTGCCGACCGTCGCGCCGTCGCCGGCCTCGACCGGCAGACCGCCCGGATCGCGCCCGGCGGCCATGTGAAAGTGATCGGTTGCCGACAGGGGCACGATCTTGGGGTGGCCGTGGCCGTCGAGTTCGGGCACGTCGCGGCGCGGGGCCCATGACGCGGGCCCGACGCCGTCGGCCATCGGGTCGCCGGTGGGCACGAAGGCAACCCCGTTGCCCGCCGCCGTCTTTTCAAGCGCAAGGTCGCGCCGGTCGGGGTTCTGCCCGGAGGGAACGGTCACCTCGCCGCGCCCGTGGGGCAGCTTGAACGTCTTGTCATCGGGCACCGGGAAAGGCCCCTGGCTGGCCGCCTCGCGGCCGTCGTCCTCCCCGAGCGGATAGCCCTCGCGCATGGTCTCGCGCTGGATGTAGTAGGCCAGCAAGGCGGAGAATATCCAGAACAACCATATCGCGACACGCGCGAGGTCGAAGTTGGCGAAGAACGGGTCTGTCGTGTCGGTGTCCTCTTGGCGGAACGGCGGGTCATGTCGGAAAGTCGGCCAGGCCGATACGGGCCGGGCCCTGTCCGGAAGCGGGGCCGGCGCCCCGGCCGATGCGCACCAGCGGCCCCAGCGCGGCGAGCGTCATGAAGAGCAGCGCAATCTCGACGTGGTAGACGAAGGAATAGCCGGTGCCCGGCGTCTGGAGGGCCGTGCCGAGCGCGCCCGAGCCGGCCGGGGCGCCGATCCAGTCGCGCAAGCCCCCGCCGATGGCGATGGACAGCCCTGCGGCGGTG
>NZ_JBKOTX010000474.1:0-1269 GCF_047086965.1 Roseovarius halophilus (ex Wu et al. 2025)
GCGCCACCAAACTGAAAACGCGTAAACTCAATCAAGGATGAGCCAGAGCCTCCAAACGAAAGCACGCTCTGATGTCCCAAATTATCTGAAGACGCACACACCTGCGATAGGAACGGCGACGACGGCCCTCTGTAGACGAGCCTTCGCCTTGGCCTTTGCGACGGCCTTCGCCAGCTGCTTACGGTGCGCTACCGCCGTGGAAGCAGCTTTCGCACTCATCACCGCGATCGTCGTAGTCATCTGAAAGGCCCAGACACCGGCAGCGAGCGTAGTCGACGCCAGCGCGACACTGAACCAGCCGAGGAACACTGCATTCCTGAACAGGCCGAATACCTTCGCCATCTAACAACTCCCTTCAAAATAAAACCCGGCAAACTCACGCCAGCCGGGGCCATTCTCAAGACAACTTACGCGCTATCACGGAATCCGCCAACCGCTGCCAGTCATGATCCCGATTTCGAAAAAACCTGCTGACGCGCCGCGAGGTCCCCGGGGCCGGACCGTGCGGACCAGTTCTTCGTAGCGGACTTTGACTTCGGCGGCCCTAGATCGGGCCACCTTGACGTCGCCGGTCTTCAGCGTACGTAGCCGCGCTGAAATTCGGGCAGCGCCATGTGCCCGGTGTCGATGTGGTCGAGGATGGTGGAAATCTTCATGGAATTCTCGAAAAACCGCTATAAACCTCCTCGAGACTGTCGGACATGCGCGCGATGGTTGCAAGCCGTCATCGTGGGGTGGCCTCAGAGGGATTGGCCGCCCCCTTTGCGACAAGGGACCGGAGGGGCGTCGCGATGTAGGACCGCCGGTCCCGGAGGCCCACTCCAGCATCACGAAACGGACGGTCCGATCCTGATTTCAGGGCTGACCAAACCCGTCCCCGGTTTGGACGCAATGGTGCCGTGGTCACCCGGGCAGCTGGCGCTGCTCCAGCGTCTCGTCGCTGCCGTCCGATTTCATGGCGTCCGCGATCAGGTGCTCGACGGTCGCGTTGAAATAGGCGGTAAGCTCATTGTGCAGGGTGCGAAATTCGGCGGCCACCGTCTGATCGAAACTGGCTTGTTGTACCCGGACCATCACGGTCGTGCGCCGCTGGCGCGGATAGCGGTAGGGGCGGATGCCGTGCTTGCGGCACAGCGCGACGAAGATCCGGACCGACCAGACGTCCGACAGGGAGTATTGCAGCTCGACCTCGGGTGCGTCCGAGCCATCGGCCTCCGGGGCGAGCCTCGCCTGCAGCCGGTCGCGGGCCGCGCCGGCGGCCGCCCGCTC
>NZ_JBKOTX010000475.1:0-1254 GCF_047086965.1 Roseovarius halophilus (ex Wu et al. 2025)
GCGCCCCCACGTCGGCCTCTGAATTGCAGGGGGGTGGACGCTGTGGTCCACCCCGATCTTGCCTCGGTCGGTTCCGGCTCAGTCGATGATCTTGGAGACCACACCCGAGCCCACGGTGCGGCCGCCTTCGCGGATGGCGAAGCGCAGGCCCTCTTCCATGGCGATGGGCGCGATCAGTTCGGCGGTGAACTTCAGGTTATCGCCGGGCATCACCATCTCGGTCCCCGAGGGCAGCTCCACCGTGCCGGTCACGTCCGTCGTGCGGAAGTAGAACTGCGGCCGGTAGTTCGCGAAGAACGGCGTGTGCCGCCCCCCCTCGTCCTTGTTGAGGATGTAGACCTCGGCCTCGAACTTGGTGTGCGGCGTCACCGACTTGGGCTTGCACAGCACCTGCCCGCGCTCCACGTCGTCGCGCGCGATCCCGCGCAGAAGCGCGCCGATGTTGTCGCCCGCCTCGCCGCGGTCCAGAAGCTTGCGGAACATCTCGACACCGGTGCAGGTCGTCTTGCGCGTGTCGCGGATGCCCACGATCTCGATGTCGTCACCCACGTTGATCACGCCGCGCTCGACGCGCCCCGTCACAACCGTGCCGCGCCCCGAGATCGAGAAGACGTCCTCGATCGGCATCAGGAACGGCTGGTCCACCGCACGCTCGGGCGAGGGGATGTACTCGTCAACCGCCGCCATCAATTCGCGGATCTTGGTCTCGCCGATCTCGGGGTTGTTGCCCTCCATCGCCGCCAGCGCCGAACCGGCGATGATCGGGATCTCGTCACCCGGGTAGTCGTATTCCGACAGAAGCTCGCGCACCTCCATCTCGACAAGCTCAAGAAGCTCCTCGTCGTCGACCTGGTCGACCTTGTTGAGAAACACCACCATCTTCGGGATGCCCACCTGGCGGCCCAGAAGAATGTGCTCGCGCGTCTGCGGCATCGGGCCGTCGGCCGCGTTGACAACCAGGATCGCGCCGTCCATCTGCGCCGCGCCGGTGATCATGTTCTTGACGTAGTCCGCGTGGCCGGGGCAGTCGACGTGCGCATAGTGGCGGCTCTCGGTCTCGTATTCGACGTGCGCCGTCGAGATCGTGATCCCCCGCGCCTTCTCCTCCGGCGCGCCGTCAATGCTGTCATACGCCTGGAAATCGCCGAAATACTTCGTGATCGCCGCCGTCAGCGTCGTCTTGCCGTGGTCAACGTGACCAACCGTCCCGATGTTAACGTGCTCTTTCGAACGATCGAACTTTTGCTTTGCCAT
>NZ_JBKOTX010000476.1:0-1222 GCF_047086965.1 Roseovarius halophilus (ex Wu et al. 2025)
GGTCGCGGCTCCGCGCCGGGCCGCCTCGATCCGGGCGCGGGCGGCGTTCGACCGCGGCAGCCACAGGCCGCGGTCAATCGCCTCGGCAAGCCTGTCGGCGATGTCCCGCAGTGCCGGCGCATTGTGCGTCTCGATGAAGTCGCGCGTCTCCTCGTCCTCGAGGAAGGCGGATTCGACCATGTCGAAGTGATGCCCGCGCACCGCCCCGGTGGTGGCGGCGAAGGCGAACATGTAGTCGACCGTCGCCGCGATTTCGAAGGCGCCCTTGTAGCCGTGCCGTTTCACCCCGTCGATCCACTTGGGGTTGACAACGCGCGACCGGACCACGCGCCCGATCTCGTCCTCCAGCGTGCGGATGAGCGGCCTTTCGGGGCGCGAGTGATCGTTGTGATAGATCGGCCTGTCGCGGCCCTGAAGCGTGCTGACCGCCGCCGCCGCGCCGCCCTCGAACTGGTAGTAGTCGTCCGAGTCGAGGATGTCGTGTTCGCGGTTGTCCTGGTTCTGGACGATGGCCTCGGTCTGGCTGAGCCGCGCCTCGAAACCGGCGCGGTCGGGCCGGCCCTCGTCCCCGGCGCCGTAGGCGTAGCCGCCCCATGTCAGGTACGCCTCGGCAAGGTCGGCCTTGTCGGCCCAGAGGCGCTCGTCGATCATCGCCTGCAACCCGGCGCCATAGGCGCCCGGCTTGGCGCCGTAGATACGCGGGGAGACGCCATCGCTGCCCGCGCGGGCGGCCGCGGGGTTGAGGTCGGGGTCTTCGTCGAGTTCCTGAACGGCGCGGGCGGCGGAATCGAACAGCGCGATGAGTTGCGGAAAGGCGTCCCGGAAGAACCCGGAGATCCGCAGGGTGACATCGACGCGCGGCCGCCCCAGAACGCCCTGCGGCAGGATCTCGAACCCGGTGACGCGGCGGTTCGCGGCGTCCCATCTGGGTTTCACGCCCATCAGCGCCATGGCCTGTGCGATATCGTCGCCGCCGGTGCGCATGTTGGCCGTGCCCCATGCCGTGACCAGCATGGAGCGCGGCCAGTCGCCGTGGGTTTGCAGGTGCTTCTCGATCAGGAGGTTCGCGGATTTCCATCCGAGTGCCCAGGCCGTCGGCGTGGGCACCGCGCGGCTGTCCACCGAAAAGAAGTTGCGCCCGGTCGGCAGCGTGTCGAGCCGGCCGCGGGTGGGCGCGCCGGAGGGGCCCGGCGGGACCGCCCGGCCCGAGAGCGCGGTCAGC
>NZ_JBKOTX010000477.1:0-1220 GCF_047086965.1 Roseovarius halophilus (ex Wu et al. 2025)
GAACGGCGAAGTACCCGAGGACTGGGCCGACAAGCCCGCGAAGCGCGCGCAGAAGGATGTGGACGCGCGCTGGACCAAGAAACACGGCAAGAGCCACTATGGTTACAAGAACCACGTGAACGTGGACCGAAAGCACAAGCTGGTGCGCCTGTAGCGCGACAATCTGGGTGAGAGGAGCGCGTCAATCAGGATGAGAATCCTGGGTTGCGACATTGATGATGATGGCGGGCTTTCCCGCCACCATCAAGGTTTTTGTTGGTTTTGATTGTCGCGGCGCGTCAATCAGGTTTGGTGTTTGCCGGTGTTGCTCTTTGGGCTGGGCGTCCAGGGCCTTTTGCCTGTTCGGCCGCCCTGCGCCGGTAGCTTTCGACATTCATCTCGAAGATTGTCGCGTGGTGAACGAGCCGGTCGACGGCGGCCAGCGTCATGGCCGGATCGGGAAAGATCGTATTCCATTCCCCGAAAGGCTGGTTGGCCGTGATCAGCATGGAGCGACGTTCGTATCTCGCGCTGATGAGTTCGAAGAGCACGCTGGTCTCGGCCTGATCCTTGGTGACGTAGGTGATGTCATCGAGGATGAGCAGGTGGAACTTGTCGAGTTTCGCGATTGCGCTTTCGAGGACGAGATCGCGGCGCGCCTGCTGCAGTTTCTGGACCAGATCGGTGGTGCGGCTGAAGAGGACGCGGTAGCCTTTCTCGACAAGTGCGAGCCCGATGGCGGAGCCAAGATGCGACTTACCCACGCCCGGCGGGCCGAACAGCAGGATGTTGCTGCCCTTTCCGATCCAGCTGTCACCAGATGTGATGGCACTGACATGGGCTTTGGACAGCATGGGGACGGCTGCGAAGTCGAAGGTCTCGAGGGTCTTTCCGGGCAACAAGCGGGCCTGTGCGAGATGTCGTTCGATACGGCGGCGATCGCGTTCGGCCAGCTCGTGCTCCACCAGGGTGCTGAGCAGCCGGGCGGCGGGCCAGCCCTCCTTGTCGGCCTGCTCAGTGAAGCGCGGCCATAGCGCCTTGATGGCTGGCAGGCGCAATTCGTTCAGAGCGAGGGTGAGGCGGGCGGTATCAGTCTGCGACGACGTCATGCTGCCACCTCCTCGGCGGATGCCGCATCGCCGGAGACTGTGCGGAATTTTGTGCCCTGACGCCTTTTTTACGTCATTGGGAAGCGGTCTTCGAACATGATCGCGAGCTGGCTTTTGACAGCGTGCCATTCT
>NZ_JBKOTX010000478.1:0-1186 GCF_047086965.1 Roseovarius halophilus (ex Wu et al. 2025)
CCGACATTCCCCAACCCGTATTCGTCGATCATCCACTGGTAATAGGACGTGAAGCCGTTGTCCCCGATAAGCAGCGTCAAATCCGCAAGGTCATCGAAGGTTTCGGCTTTTCCTGGGTGGGCGAGGATGACCTGGGGATGCTTCTGGAAGGTCGCAGCGACGACAACGACGGGGATATCTTCTTTCACGGCGTTGAAAGCCTGCAGCATGTCGCCGCCCATATGGAAGTCCAGCTTGCCGGCAAGCATGAGCGCGCGGTTGTTCACCTGTGGTCCACCCGGCACGATGATGACATCAAGCCCGCAATCGGCGTAGGTTCCATCCGCGACCGACCGATAAAAACCGCCATGCTCGGCTTGGGCCAGCCAATTGGTCCCGAAGGACACTTCCACGAGATCTTGGGCCTGGGCGGCGGTTGCGGTGAGGGCTGCTGCAGTTGCGACAAGCATTGGTTTGTATGTCATCGGACTCTCCATTATCGGTCCGGCCCGACCGTGCGGGTGAGAGTTTGACGCCACAATGCAACGGCTGATCGGATTTTCAGCTGTGCGGATAAATGCACAAAATTAAGGCAAATCTGGCGGAGGCGCACAAACGTTGCGCTTTTCCATTTTGAAACAACATGAAAGCGCGGCAGCCTGTGGGGAAAGCAGCCAAGGAGACAGCCATGATCCAACTCTCACCCACCAGCATCGCACCGCCCCTCGCGCGCTACGCGCACGGCGTCATCGCCGAAGGCAGCGGAAAAGTGATTGCGCTCTCGGGGCAGCTCGGCCTCGCGCCTGACAAAACCGTTCCCGAGAGCGCCGAAGGGCAGGCGCTGATCTGCCTTGAAAACATCAATGCCATACTGGCCGAGGCTGGTGCCTCACGCGCAAACATTCTGCGCCTGAACGCCTATGTGACCGATCACGCCCATCTTGCCGGTTATATGGCAGCGCGCGATGCGTGGCTTGGCAATCCTGAGGTGCCGCCTGCCTCGACGCTGATGATCGTGGGTGGATTCGCCAGGCCGGAGTTCCTCGTGGAGGTCGAAGCCCTGGCGCTGCTGGCGGACCGTGGTTGACCGCAAATCGCGGGATTTGCCCTGGTCGAATTAACAGCCACTCCGGCTCCCCCTGCGACACGGTATCGTCCGCAGATGCTGAAGGGTGATCCTGAGCCGGATTGGTCGGTACTGTACCCT
>NZ_JBKOTX010000479.1:0-1177 GCF_047086965.1 Roseovarius halophilus (ex Wu et al. 2025)
ATGGCAAAGGAAAAGTTCGACCGTTCGAAACCGCACGTGAACATTGGCACGGTTGGTCACGTTGACCACGGCAAGACGACGCTGACGGCAGCGATCACGAAGTATTTCGGCGATTTCCAGGCGTTCGAGAAGATTGACTCGGCGCCCGAGGAGAAGGCGCGGGGGATCACGATCTCGACGGCGCATGTCGAGTACGAGACGGAGAACCGGCACTACGCGCACGTGGATTGCCCCGGCCACGCGGACTACGTCAAGAACATGATCACGGGCGCGGCGCAGATGGACGGCGCGATCCTCGTGGTGAACGCGGCGGACGGCCCGATGCCGCAGACGCGCGAGCACCTTCTGCTGGCGCGGCAGGTGGGCGTTCCGGGTATCGTGGTGTTCCTCAACAAGGTGGACCAGGTCGACGACCCCGAGCTTCTGGAACTGGTCGAGATGGAGGTGCGCGAGCTTCTGTCGGAATACGATTTCCCGGGCGACGACATCCCGATCGTGGCGGGCTCCGCGCTGGCGGCGATGGAGGGGCGCGACCCCGAGATCGGCGAGGAGAAGATCAAGGAGCTGATGGCGGCGGTCGACGACTACATCCCGACGCCCGAGCGCGCGGTGGACCAGCCGTTCCTGATGCCGATCGAGGACGTGTTCTCGATCTCGGGGCGCGGCACGGTTGTCACCGGCCGGGTCGAGCGCGGCGTGATCAACGTGGGCGACGAGATCGAGATCGTGGGCCTGAAGGACACGCGCAAGACGACCTGCACGGGCGTGGAGATGTTCCGCAAGCTGCTGGACCGCGGCGAGGCGGGCGACAACATCGGCGCGCTGCTGCGGGGCATCGGGCGCGACGACGTCGAGCGCGGCCAGGTCCTGTGCAAGCCGAAATCGGTGACGCCGCACACGAAGTTCGAGGCCGAGGCCTACATCCTGACCAAGGAAGAGGGCGGCCGTCACACGCCGTTCTTCGCGAACTACCGGCCGCAATTCTACTTCCGCACGACGGACGTGACGGGCACGGTGACGCTGGCCGAGGGCACCGAGATGGTGATGCCGGGCGACAACGTGTCGTTCTCGGTCGAGCTGATCGCGCCGATCGCCATGGAGGACGGCCTGCGCTTCGCCATCCGCGAAGGCGGCCGCACCGTCGGCGCCGGCGTCGTCGCCAAGATCATCGAGTGAG
>NZ_JBKOTX010000480.1:0-1176 GCF_047086965.1 Roseovarius halophilus (ex Wu et al. 2025)
GGCAGCCGGTTTACCTGCCCGTCCTGCGGTGCAGCGGATCAGCCGGTCCACGACACGCGGCGGCGCAGCTGGGAACACCTGCGGTTCTTCGAGCACAAGGCGATCATCCATGCCGCCATCCCGCGTGTCGCCTGCCGCGAGTGCAGCAAGACCCGGCAGGTGACGGTGCCCTGGGCGCGTAGCGGCTCGGGCTTCACGCAGCTCTTCGATGCCTTCGTGATCGCGCTGGTGCGCGCGATGCCGGTGAGTGCCGTGGCCGAGCTGTTGGACGTGGGCGACGACCGCATCTGGCGCGTCGTGACGCATTACGTCGAGGCCGCACGGGCCGAGGAGGATTTCGAGGCTGTCACCGCCGTCGGGATCGACGAGACCGCCGCCCGGCGCGGACACGCCTACATCACCCTTGTCCATGATCTCGACGCCCGGCGTCTGCTCTTTGCCTGCGAGGGGCGCGACCAGGGCACCGTGGCCAGCTTCGTCGAGGATCTCGAGGCACATGGCGGCGATGTGAGCAGGATCACTGCCGCCTGCATCGACATGAGCCGGTCCTACATCGCGGGGGTGGGCAAGCATCTGCCCGAGGCGGCGGTCACCTTCGATCGCTTCCATGTCGTCAAGCTCGCCAACGAGGCGCTGGACGAGGTCCGGCGCGCCGAAGTGCGGACGGAACCCGCCCTCAAGCGGTCGCGCTGGATGTGGCTGAAGGACAAGCATCACTGGACGAAGACGCAGATCGCGCAGCACCACGACCTGTCGCGCCGCAAGCTCAAGACCGCGCGGGCGTTCCGGATGAAGGAAGAGTTGCGGGACATCTTCGCCCAAGCCGACAGCAAGGCCGAGGCGGCGGATCTGCTGACCGCGTGGCTGGCATGGGCGAAGCGATCCCGCCTGCCACCGTTCCGCAAGCTCGCCAGAACGCTTCAAGCGCATTGGGACGGGATCCTGAACGGGTTCGACAGCCGGCTGACCAATGGCGGTGTCGAAGCCATCAACGGCCTGATCCAGGCGGCCAAGGCCCGCGCCCGCGGCTATCGCACGACACGGAACTTCATCAACATGGCCTACCTCGTCGCCGGCCGGCTTACGCACCTGCCAGCATCACCCTACGATACAACATCTGGTGCGGTCGTCCGGTAACCGGAAATGCAACCCACCCACACAAAACGCGAAGAAGCC
>NZ_JBKOTX010000481.1:0-1175 GCF_047086965.1 Roseovarius halophilus (ex Wu et al. 2025)
AGCATCGTCACCGAGTGCCCGACCGCGAAGATGCTGACATAGATGGCGACGTCCTTCATCCGGTAGAGGAAGAACACGACGCCAAGAAGGAACAGGATGTGGTCGTAGCCCGTCACCATGTGCTTGGCGCCGAGGTAGATGAAGGAGATGACATGCACCCCCCAGATTTCCTGGATGTAGCCCGCGTCACCGGGGGTGACGTCATGGGCCAGCACCTGCGCCACGCTGGAGGCGTAGAGGGCAAGGGTTGTCAGGATGAGGGCTGCGGGGCGTCGCGACGCGAGCGCGTGCAGTCCCGTCGAGGCTGGACTCATGGAAGTCTCCGTTCGTGCGAAAGAATGATCGGTGAAACCGCGCGGCGGCGCGGTGCCGATCAGGCACGCGGAGGTCGTTCGATCCGGAACGTGTGGTGTCCGCCGCCCGGCGAGGCCTTAAGTCGCCACGCGTCCCGGTAGGCGCTCGTGGGATGGCTTCGGTCGCCGAGGGGTGCAAGCGCCTGGCTATGATCGTGGTCGGCGGCGTCGTGGCTGTGGCCGTGCATCGCCCAGTAGAGGTCTTCCTCGAACCCGTGCGAATGCCCGTGATCTGCGATCATCTCCAGATGATCCTGGATCGTCTCGAGTACTGTCGGCGAGTGGGTCGCGGTCGGCATTACGGACCACGCGGCCAGCGACAGGCAGAGAAGCGCCGCAAACGCCTGTCTTCCGAATGTCGCCAGCGGTCTCATCGATATTGCCTGTCTGCCCATGTGCGCAGCCTCTTCTGAGGCCATCTTGTTCTATCCCCCCGGGGAGGATAGCGTCTTTCTATGACAAAGCCTCATGTCCACGCAACCCACCCGGCCCTGATCGCCCGGCTGAAACGTGCCGACGGCCATCTGCGCGCGGTGATCGGCATGATCGAGGAGGGCAAGCCATGCCTCGAGATCGCGCAACAGCTTCAGGCGGTCGAGAAGGCCGTGGTGAACGCCAAGCGGGCGCTGATCCACGACCACATGGATCATTGCATCGACACGGATCATTCGCCCGCGGACCGCGACGAGCTGAAGTCCATCGCCCGCTACCTTTGAGACCGCCCATGCTTGAGATCCTCACTGAGCGCACCTACCGCCACCTGTTCCTCGCGCAGGTCGTGGCACTGCTCGGCACGGGGCTGGCCACGGTGGCGCTCGGGCT
>NZ_JBKOTX010000482.1:0-1170 GCF_047086965.1 Roseovarius halophilus (ex Wu et al. 2025)
GCGCCGCCAGCGCCCGCGCGATCGCCGTGCCCTGCGCCCCCGACGAGCGGTTGGCGATGTAGCGCACCGGGTCGATGGGTTCCTGCGTGGGCCCCGAGGTGACGACAATCCGCCGCCCCGCCAACGGCCCGTCCGACAGCGCGCCCGCCACGGCCTCCACGATCTCCAGCGGTTCGGCCATGCGCCCCGGCCCGTATTCGCCGCACGCCATGTCGCCCGCGCCGGGGCCGGTGAAAAGAATACCGTCGTCGCGAAGCGTGGCGACATTGCGGCGCGTGGCGGGATGCTCCCACATGCGCACATTCATGGCCGGGGCCACCATCACCGGCGCATCGGTGGCCAGCAACAGGGTCGAAGCCAGATCATCGGCGTGGCCCTGCGCCATCTTCGCCATCAGGTCGGCCGTCGCCGGCGCCACCACGATCAAGTCGGCGCTGCGGCTGAGCTCGATATGGCCCATCTCGGCCTCGTCGGTCAGGTCGAAAAGGGCCTCGAACACCTTTTCGCCGGCCAGTGCCGACACCGACAGCGGCGTCACGAACTGCGCCCCGGCCGGCGTCAGCACCGGCGTGACCGCCGCGCCCCGTTCACGCAGCCGCCGGATCAGGTCGAGCGTCTTGAAGGCAGCGATACCACCGCCGATGATCAGAAGGATACGCTTTCCGGACAGCATGGGCAGGGTCCTCTTGCACGGCTGCCCGACACTATTGCGCCGTCCGCGGGCCCGCAAGGCCCGCGCGCCACCTCGGCGCGTCAGCGGAAGGCATCGCACGAGTCCTCGCGCGTCACAGCCGGGGCGGACAGCACAGTGTCGAACGTACCGGGCAGCGGTTTCCCGTCCTCCGTCTGGCCGATCACGCGAACGTCCAGTCCGGGGGCGACACGCGCCAACACGGCCGGCATGCCCCAGTCGCGGCGCGCATGTCCGTTCCCGGTGATGACGGCGACGGGCCCGCCCGTGCGCGCCTTTGACCGGACGACGGCGCGCGCCAGCATCGCGTCGCGCAGGCGCTGCACGGCCACCATGGCCGGCAGCATCTCCGCCGGCAGGGCATCGCAATGCGCCGCGCCTTGTAGCGCCTCGCGCTCGGCCTGCTGCGCATCGGGCAGGGGCGAAGCCAGCCCGTATTCCTCGGCTTCGGCGCCGAATGCCGCTGCCGCGCCGTCCTC
>NZ_JBKOTX010000483.1:0-1168 GCF_047086965.1 Roseovarius halophilus (ex Wu et al. 2025)
GGGCCGTGGCCGGGGGCGCGATCGGCGCGGGCGCCGTGGCCCTGGTCGCGCTGTTATAGGCCCGCCTCGCGCAGGGCACTGACCTGCGTGGCCGGAACCCCGGCACCGCCTTCCAGCATCAGGCGTGTCTCACCGTCCTCGGCGCGGACCTCGGTGACACGGGCGTAGACTTCCGCGGGGTCATCGGCCAGGACCTCCTGCCCAGCATAGCTGACCACGTTAAACCCGTAGTGGCCAGGCGGTAGCGGCGTGCCATCCGCCGTCCGCCCCTGCCAGTCGAAAACACCGCCCGAGACGGGGATGTCCAGGCGCTGCACCTCGGCGCCCTGCGCGTCGGTCACGACCAGTTCGGCACGATCAGCCGCCGCCGCTGGATCGGGGGCGACGGTGATCGGCGCGCCGTCGAACATTCCCGGCACGGGGGCGCGCGCCTCGCGCCCCACCCAGGCGGCCATCTGCGCCATATCCGAGGCCCCCATCCGGCCGATCATGGACTCCAGCAGGTCATTGGTCAGGACTTGTTGTTCCACGCCCGAGAAGGTGGCCAGCTGGGTCGCGAATTTCTCGGACTCGGTGGGGTTCAAAGGGTCCTGGTTTTCCATCTGGACGGTCAGCATCTTGAGGAATGTCTCAAAATCCGAACTGATCACCGTCTCGGGGGTTTCGGTCTTTCCGGAGTCGGTGCCCTGCCGGCCGGCGGTGGCGGTCTGGGGGGCGTCTGCGCGATTTCCATGGCGTTGGTCAAATAACTTGAGGTCGAGGCCGCCCCCGATGACGAGGGTGCGGCGCGGCGGCTTCGGGTCTGTCTCTTCGGTCGGGGCCGGGTCAGGGGCGCTGCCGCCCTGTCCGCCGGGGCGGTCCTGCGCGCGGTCCTCGCGGCTCTCGCCCTCGAAGTGGAACCCGACATCGCCATAGCCCAGCGCCGCAAATTCGCGGGCGAGGCTGTCGATATGGCGGCGCAAGAGGTCGGCGGTCTCGGGCCGTTCGGCGCTGATCGTGACCGTCAGCGTGCCCTCAGCCCCCGACAGCGCCAGCCTCACCCGGCCCAGATCCTCGGGGTTGAGCCGCACCTCGGTCTCGCCGCCCCGGGCGACGGAGACGCTGACGGCGATCTGCTGGGTGACATGGGCCGGCGTCGCGCGGGCCGCGGTGGCCGTCGCGGGCACGG
>NZ_JBKOTX010000484.1:0-1162 GCF_047086965.1 Roseovarius halophilus (ex Wu et al. 2025)
CGTAGCACACATTGAGAAACGCACTCCCTGTCTTGTGACAGGACCGGCCTCGCATTGCCCGGAACCTGGTAGAAGGTGGGGGCCAGCTCGCGCTTACATCTTTTCAGTTGTATCGAAAGAACTCCCACGGGGTCCGGATCGTAACGTTTGATGAGGTTCTGGAGATGCTGAAAAATCTGCTGGCTTACCTTCAGGAAGAGAAGACCCGTAAGACGAAGTGAGTTGCCTTCACGGCCTGCGATCCTCCTTGAGCGTTGCGTCCTCTATCCCAGGTGAGCGCCTCACGGACTGCTGCATCGGAAAACCCAGCGATCTGATCGCTCTATTGGCCCTCGATGCTGCGCTGTCGGGTAAGAGCTTGGAACGGTCGACAGTACAGCACCCCAATTAAGTACCACCATTCCACAAACGACCCACTGCCATTGGTTGTAACGACCTCTCGTTGGTTGCGCTACAGGTTGCGCAGCGCGATGACGTCGAGGTCGTCCTCCACCACATGAGCAATGAGACCCAACCATGCACAACGCTCAGGCGCTTTCCGCCCTTGGGCCTGCTTCCTCGTCTGGGGGGCAGGAACCCATGGTTTCCCTATTGGACTTTCACCCCCCGAACAGACCAGGACTGGCAGACCAGGTGATGCTGTCCCTGTTGCCGGAACTAAGTGTTCCATCCCGGATGATCACATAGCCCCTCGTCGATCAGCGCTTTTCATGGCACGATCTGTTCTGAACGAGGTGCGAGACGGGAGATCGACATGCTGATCAAGCTTCATGGCCAAGCCACGACCACACCGAAGATCAGGGTGGCCATCCAGGCGAGCGATGAACCGGCCTGGCTCGTTGCCGAGCGCCACGGGACCTCCGAGCAAACCGTGTGGAAGTGGCGCAAGCGTGACAGCGTTGAAGACCGCAGCCACACGCCGCATCGGCTGCAGACGACGTTGACGCCCGCGCAGGAGGCCGTCGCGGTGGCGCTGCGCAAGTCCCTGCTGGTCTCGCTCGACGACCTTTTGTCCATAGTGCGGGAGTTCCTGAACCCGAATGCCTCGCGCTCGGGGCTGGACCGCTGCCTGCGTCGGCACGGGGTCGGCAACCTGCGCGATCTCAAGGCCAGGGCACCGCAGCCGAAGCGTAGCGCCTTCAAGGCTTATGAGCCGGGCTAC
>NZ_JBKOTX010000485.1:0-1157 GCF_047086965.1 Roseovarius halophilus (ex Wu et al. 2025)
CTAGTGGATTGATTCCAACGTTTGGAACCCTCTGTTTCTTGCGGCGATGATGTCATCCGGGTTGGCTTTCCAAATGAATGGTTGCGGGTTGTCGGCATTGTATTCCTGGACGAAGCGGTTGATGGCGGCCTGAAGATCGACGAGCGAATGGAAGACGCCGTGCTTGAGCCTGCGCCGGGTGAGTTTGGCGAAGAAGCCCTCGACGGCATTGAGCCACGAGCACGAGGTCGGCGTGAAGTGGAAGGTGAAACGCGGGTGGCGGGCGAGCCATTCCTGGACCTTGTCCTTCTTGTGTGCCGCATAGTTGTCGAGAATGACGTGGATGGCCTTATCCGCCGGCACCTCGCGCTCGATGCGGTTGAGGAAGCGGATGAACTCCTGATGGCGGTGGCGCTGCATGTTCTGTCCGATGACCGTGCCGTCGAGCACATTGAGGGCGGCAAACAGCGTCGTTGTGCCGTGCCGTTTGTAGTCGTGCGTCATCGTGCCGGCGCGTCCCTTCTTCATCGGCAGGCCGGGCTGGGTGCGATCGAGCGCCTGGATCTGGCTCTTCTCATCGACCGAAAGCACCACTGCATGGGCCGGCGGATCGACATACAGCCCAACGATGGCCGTGAGCTTCTCGGCGAAAGCCGGATCGTTGGAGAGCTTGAAGTGCCGCCAGCGATGCGGGCTGAGACCGTGGGCCTTCCAGATCGCCTGCACCGTCGAGGCCGCGACACCGGCTACCTTGGCCATCGCACGCAGCGTCCAGTGGGTCGCCTCATGCGGCGGCGGTTCCTGCGTCAGGCGGACGATCTCGGCGATACGCGCTGGCGGGACCGGCGCTTTGCCGGGCGGACGCGACTTGTCGCGAAGCAGCCCGTCGACGCCTTCGTGCATGAACCGCTCCTGCCAGCGCCAGACACTGGTCTTGGACTTCGCCGTAGCCGCCATGATTGCCGCGGTGCCCAGACCGTCGTCACTCAGAAGAACAATGCGCGCCCGCCAGACGTGTTTCTGCGGGCTCTTGGGCTCTGCGACGATCGCCTGCAAGCGCTGACGGTCGCGGGAGGATAGGGTGAAGGAGATACCTTTGCGCATGCGCCAGACTCGCATGCCAAACCACAAAACGGAATCCCATAGTTGGACTCTTTTGATCCGATCAAACCACTAGC
>NZ_JBKOTX010000486.1:0-1153 GCF_047086965.1 Roseovarius halophilus (ex Wu et al. 2025)
TGAGGTGCCCCTAGTTTCCTAGACACCTGCCTCGTTCAGTTTCTGCTGTCTGGTCTCATAGTCAACGGGCGACAGCATGCCGTTGCTCGTGTGCTTGCGCTTCGGGTTGTAGAACAGCTCGATGTATTCGAACACATCTCGCCGCGCGTCGTCGCGGGTCGGATATGTCCATCGCTTGATCCGCTCCCGCTTCAGCAACTGGAAGAAGCTTTCTGCAACGGCATTGTCATGGCAGTTTCCGCGTCGGCTCATGCTCGGTTCCAGATTGTGCTGATGTAGGAACATATGCCACTCCCGGCTGGTGAACTGCGAACCTTGGTCGGAGTGCACCGTGACCCGGTCCGTCGGCTTGCGTCGCCAGACGGCCATCAACAGGGCCTGCAGGGCCAGGTCCGTGGTCATTCGGGACTGGGCGGACCAGCCAACGACACGTCGCGAGAACAAGTCGATGACGACACATAGAAACATCCAGCCTTCGTGGGTCTTGATGTAGGTGATGTCGGTCACCCAGACTTGATCGGGAGCGGATGCCTCGAACCGCTGCTCCAATCTATTCTCCGCAACCACGGCGGGCTTGCCGCCATATCGGCCGGGACGGCGCTTGTAGCCCACCTGTGCAGCGATCCCGGCCAGCGACGCCAGTCGGGCAACTCGGTTCTCCGAGATGCGTTCTCCTTCGTCGCGCAGATCGTCGGTCAGCTTGCGATAACCATACACCTTGCCGCTGTCGGCCCAGGCCTGCCGGATCAGCTCGGTTTGGCGAACATCCTCTTGCGCACGGTGGCTTAACGGTTCCTTAAGCCATGCGTAGAAGCCGGAGAAATGGACCCGAAGCACCCGGCACATGGCCCGGACGCCAAATTCCTCGCGATGCGCCCGGATGAACGCGTACTTCATTGGGACTCTCGCGCGAAGTACGCCGTTGCCTTTTTTAGAATGTCGCGCTCCTCGGTCACCCTTGCCAGCTCGCGCTTCAGCCGCCGGTTCTCGGCTTCATGATCCACGCCGGGCTTTGGAACCGGCTCCGCGAACAGTTTCAGCCACTTGTACAAAGAATGCGTGCTCACGCCCAAACGCCGAGACACCTCCCGAACCGGATATCCCCGCACCGTGATCTGATGCACCGCATCCCGCTTGAACTCGTCGCTGTAAT
>NZ_JBKOTX010000487.1:0-1152 GCF_047086965.1 Roseovarius halophilus (ex Wu et al. 2025)
CGGTGCGCGCGACGCCGCCGTCGATGTGGCGGTCGGTGACGTCGTTCCACGTGCAGCCCGCGCCGCGCATCAGCACGGCGCCGATGCCGCACCCCGCGAATATCCACAGGTCGTGCCATGCCGCGCGCCCGTCATGCAGCATCGCCAGCAACAGCCCCCACCAGCAGGGCAGCAGCAACAGCCACGCGCCGATGGGCCTGTCCGCCCGGCTCAGCCGCAGGAAGGGCCGCGTGGCGGCCGGCGCCAGACGGTCCACCCAGTTGCCCGTGTCGGCATCGGCGATCCGGCTTTCGGCCTCTGGTGTCCGGTTCCCGGCGGTCATATGGTGCCCCCATGACGGATACGAAGATCAGGCTTTATGTAGAGCAGCCGCTGGGGGAAGGGCAAACCATTCCTCTGACGCGCGACCAGGCCCATTACCTTTTCGGCGTGATGCGCCGCGGCACCGGCGACGCGGTGCTGCTGTTCAACGGGCGGGACGGCGAATGGCGCGCCACCGTGGCCGAGGCAGGCAAGCGCGGCGGACGGCTTGACGTGACGGCCCGCACCGCGCCGCAGCGGGACCCGCCCGATCTCTGGCTGCTGTTCGCCCCGATCAAGAAGGCGCGCACCGATTTCATCGTCGAGAAGGCCGCCGAGATGGGCGCGGCGCGCATCCTGCCCGTGCAGACCGAGTTCACCAATGCCGACCGCGTCCGCCGCGACCGGCTTCAGGCCCATGCCATCGAAGCCGCCGAGCAATGCGGCGGCACCTACGTGCCCGAGGTGGCCGAGCTGAGCAAACTGGCCGACCTGCTGTCCGACTGGCCCGCCGACCGGAAGCTGATGTTCTGCGACGAGGCGCTTGCCGGCACGGCACGCGCCCTCGACGGCGCGCGCGCGCACAGCGGGGACAAATGGGCCATCCTGATCGGCCCCGAAGGCGGGTTTTCCGATACCGAGCGCACCCGGCTCGGGGCGCTGCCGTTCGCCCGGGCGGTCAGCCTCGGGCCGCGCATCCTGCGGGCCGATACCGCCGCCGTCGCCGCGCTGACCGTCTGGCAGCAGGCACTCGGGGACTGGGCATGAGCCTCGTGCGCCCCGAGGCGCGCGCGGCGATGTGGCGCTGGTCGGCCTTTACCATGCAGCACACGCGGCTTTCCAACACCGGCA
>NZ_JBKOTX010000488.1:0-1147 GCF_047086965.1 Roseovarius halophilus (ex Wu et al. 2025)
GCGCCACCAAACTGAAAACGCGTAAACTCAATCAAGGATGAGCCAGAGCCTCCAAACGAAAGCACGCTCTGATGTCCCAAATTATCTGAAGACGCACACGGGTTCGGCCTCGATGCGCCGGCGCCGCAGATGCCACGGCACGGCCCGCGCGAGGTGCGCGCGCTCTCGGACGCGCTGGGGCGCATGCATGCGCGCCTTACGGCCATGATCGCCGATCGCACCCGGATGCTCGCCGCGCTTGGCCACGACCTGCGGTCTCCCATCACGGCGCTGCGGGTCCGCGCAGAGATGGTCGATGATGACGAGACGCGCGAACGGATGGCCGCCACGCTCGACGAAATGCAGGAGATGGTGGACTCCACGCTGGCCTACGCGCGGGGTGTTTCAACCGACCAGCCGACGGAGGCGTGCGATCTTGTTGCGCTTGTAGGCGAACTCGCGGACGAGCTGTCCGAGACGGCTCCGCAGATCGCGGTGATGGCGTCCGAACCGGTCAGGGCCGAGATCCGCCGCACGGCGATCCGGCGCGCCCTGCGCAATCTGATGGAGAATGCGCAACGCTACGGCGGCGGGGCGCGGGTGTCGGTCACGCGGATTGGCGATCGCGCGGAAATGCTGATCGAGGACGAGGGTCCCGGCATCCCTTCGCGGGATCTGGACAAGGTCTTCGACCCCTTCACCCGGCTCGAGACCTCGCGCTCGCGCGAAACGGGCGGGATCGGCCTCGGCCTTCCGATCGCGCAGGCCATCCTGCGCGCCCATGGCGGTGACGTAGTCGTGTCGAATCGCGCAGAGGGCGGATTGCGGGCAACGATTCACCTGCCGCTGGTGCAGGGTCGCCCTTCAGAGCGGTGATGCCCAGCGGGGGTGCTGGTCATCGACCACGAAGGGATGCGCATGGCGCCGGACGCCCTTGAGATGGGGGTGGTCGAGCGGCAGGTTGTCATGGCTGTGCTCGAGGATCTCTGGATCCTCCTTTGGCCAGAGGCGCAGAGCCGATAGCGCGCCGACGCCTGCCAGCGCCGCAAGCGTCCCGAGGGCCGCGACCGGTCCGAACTGCGTCATCAGCCAGCCGGAAAGCGGATAGGTCACAAGCCAGCAGGCATGGCTGAGCGCGAATTGGGCGGCGAAGAGCGCGGGGCGGTCT
>NZ_JBKOTX010000489.1:0-1127 GCF_047086965.1 Roseovarius halophilus (ex Wu et al. 2025)
GGCCGCAGATTTCCTATGCCGATGCGGCGAAATGGTATGGCACCGACAAGCCCGACCTGCGCAACCCGATCAAGATGCAGGACACCTCGGAGCATTTCCCGACCGGGATGCTGACGGCCTCTTTCGTGCGCCGGATCGCCGCCCAGTCTGCCCGCCCCTTGTAGAACTGGCACCGCGTGCGCCCGTGGATCGTGATCATCCGGATCCCGGCCGCCTCGGCCCGGCGCGCGATCTCCGGGGCGTTGAGCAGCCCGTCATCCCATCCCAGCCGGGTCTTGAGCGTGACGGGCACGTCAACGGCGCCGACAACCGCCTCGATCAGCGACAGCGCGTGATCGGGGTCCTTCATCAGGGCCGACCCGCTGGCACCAGCGCCGCTGGCGCTCGTCACCTTCTTGGCGGGGCAGCCCATGTTGATGTCGAGGATGCGCGCGCCCTGCGCCTCGACCTGCCGGGCCGCCTCGGCCATCCAGCGCGCCTCGCGCCCGGCCAGCTGCACGGCCGTGTTGGCGATCCCCACGCCGAGTTCCGCACGTTCGCGCACGCCCGGCTTGGACTGGACCATTTCCTGGCTGGCGACCATCTCGCTCACCACCAGCCCCGCGCCGAACCGCGACACGAGCGTCCGAAAGGGCAGATCCGTGATTCCCGCAAGCGGGGCCAGCAGAACGGGTGGCGCAAGCGCCAGATCATCGAGCCGCAACGTCAACTGCCTATTCCTTGTGCAACAGGTATCATTTACGCGCTGTGCCGGCATCATTCAATCTGTGTGGGGCCACATCGCATCCGTCGCGAGCATAGTGCACAGTTTTTAGGCACCACGCTACAGGATTGCGCTTGCCGCGGACCGGGCGTAATCAGGGGCCATGGAAGTTGCCGCCATCATCGTCGCCGCCGGCCGCGGCACCCGGGCGCAGGGCGCGCTGCCCAAACAATGGCGACCGCTTGCCGGCCGCCCGGTCGTGGCGCATGCGCTCGCGGCCTTTGGCGGGGTGCCGCGCGTCAGCGAGATGGTTCTTGTCGGTCATCCCGACGATATGGCGCGCGCGCGGGCGCTGGATATTCCGGGGCTGACCGTCGTGGCCGGGGGCGCCACGCGGCGCGGGTCGGTGCTGGCCGGGCTGGAG
>NZ_JBKOTX010000490.1:0-1090 GCF_047086965.1 Roseovarius halophilus (ex Wu et al. 2025)
ACCGGCCGGCCTTCGAGCCCAACGTCAAGATGGCCAACGAGGACTGGAAGGAAGGCGACGACGTCGAGATCGAGATGTCGAGGCGCGGCATCCTCGTCCTCCTCCGCCGGGCCGGCGGCCGCGTCCCCGGCGCGATCCGGCCCCCCTGCCTCGGGCGCGTCGGCCCCGGGGTCCACGGCGGCCCGTCCGACCACCACCACGGGTTCGGTGTCGCGGATGATCTCCACGTCCCCGGCCGCGCGGGTGGGGCCGAAAAAAGGCTCGCCCACGAAATTGAACGGGTCGGGCACGGCGGCGAAACTGACCGGGTTGAACCCGTGCTCCAGGGCAAAGGCCTCGGCCTCGTCCAGGGTCTCGCGGGCCACGGCGGCGATATAGGTCCGCCCGCCGCCCTTGGAATAATCATGGACCAGATCGTCCAGCGCGTAGGGCGTGGCCCCGTCCAGCGCCGCGCGCACGGCATCCGCGTCGGTGTCCGTACCGTCCAGCGCGAGGTAACGGATCTGCGCCTCGGGCAGCAGCAGCTTGGTGGCCATGCCACCGGGTTCAAGGCGCACCGCCGCCGCGCGCAGCCGGGCCAGGGCCCCGGTCAGGTCCGGGTCGTCCAGCGCGACCTCGCCCACGAGGGTCCAGCCAGCGCCCGCACGATGCATCAGGCGCAGACCGTCAAAGGACAGGGACAAGGCAAAGGTCGGGGTCATGCCGGTGGCTTACCATCTGCGGGCCGCGGGCAAAACGCCCGGCCTCGGTTTCACGCGACGCTACAGCAAGGTTCCGCCCAGGCCAAGCGCCCGCGGCGGCACAGGCGCGTTGGGCGAGGCGCAGCCGAGCCGGGATGGGGCGGGGCCGGGCACCGGTTCGGGAAGGGAGGCGGTACAACTTTAGTCATTTTTGCATTGCCAAACCGAAAGTTTCGACGTAGCGTACCGTGTGCAAAAGTTTCAAAAGTCCACCCACCGGTGAAGAGTTCCTCTTCCGGCGAAGATCGACGCTAGTGCTCCGAGTCTGACGCATGCTACCGGTTCCCGCGAATTTCATCGAGGGCGTTCAGTGCGCGGCGCTCTCGGGCGAGGATGTCCTCGGCCGATTT
>NZ_JBKOTX010000491.1:0-1088 GCF_047086965.1 Roseovarius halophilus (ex Wu et al. 2025)
AGCCCGCGCGCGCCGCCTCGGCGGCCGCGCGGATGGCCGCGATGTTGCGGCCGTAGGCCTCGGGGGCGTCCACGCTGCCGCCCTTGAACACCGCCGAGCCCGCCACCAGAACGTCAGCACCGGCCTCGGCCACCAATGGCGCGGTTTCGGTCGTGACGCCGCCGTCGATCTGGATGTGGATGGGCCTGTCCCCGATCATCCGGCGCAGCGCACGGGTCTTTTCCACGCCGGAACGGATGAATTTCTGACCGCCGAAACCGGGATTGACCGTCATGATCAGCACCATGTCAACCATGTCCAGAACATGCTCGATGCTCGACAGCGGCGTGCCCGGGTTCAGGCTGACGCCCGCCATCTTGCCCGTGGCCTTGATCGCCTGCAGCGTGCGGTGAACATGCGGGCCCGCCTCGACATGGGCGGTGATCATGTCGGCGCCGGCCTCGGCATAGGCCTCGATATGAGGATCGACCGGCGCGATCATCAGGTGCACGTCCATGAAGGTCGTGACATGCGGGCGGAACGCCTTGACCGCCGGGGGCCCGAAGGTGAGGTTCGGCACGAAGTGCCCGTCCATCACGTCCACGTGCACCCAGTCCGCGCCCTGCGCCTCGATGGAACGGATCTCGCGCCCGAAATCGGCGAAATCGGCGCTCAGGATGGACGGGGCGATCTTGATGGAACGGTCGAAGGGCATGGCGGCATCTCCTGTCTGGCGGCCCTGCTCTTGCGCGCTCGCGCGCTCAAGGTCAAGACCCGTGGCCGCATGGCGCCAGCCCCCGCGCCAGCGCCCCGTGCAGCACCGGGTTGGCCGCCATCACCCCGTCAAGCCGGGGCACGGGATTGTTGAACCGCAACGGCCGCGCCGCGCGGTCCGACGTGACCGCGCCCGCCTCGCGCAGGATCAGATCGCCTGCGGCGATGTCCCATTCCCAGCTCGGCCTGAGCGTCAGCATCGCGTCGAACCGCCCCTCGGCCACAAGGCTCAGCCGGTAGGCCAGCGACGGACGGTAGGCGCGCGCCACCTCGGGCACCGGGCCGCGCCAGTGCTCGGGGGCATAGGCCGGCCGCGCCGCCAGCACCGACGCGCC
>NZ_JBKOTX010000492.1:0-1088 GCF_047086965.1 Roseovarius halophilus (ex Wu et al. 2025)
GCTGGCGCGCGCCCCCTCAATCGCTCAGCGGGGGCTCGGACGCAGGCCGGGGCGGCCCGGGTCTAAGGGGCACCCTATCGCGCGCCCAATTCGTCCAGAACCGCGCCCCGCCAGGCGCGCTGGTTCTCGGGGGCGGCAAATTGCGCGACCAACGCGCGCGAGGCCGCCGCCATCTCGCGGCAGCGGGCGGGATTGGCCCGGGCCCAGTCCAGGCGCGCCTCGATGTCATCGCCGCCTGGGGCGAGCGGGATATAGTGTTCCCAGGGGCGGAAAGCGGCGGTGTAGAACAGCTCCCACTGGTCCTCTTCCTTGAGCACGACAGCGTTCGCAGCCGCTGCCGACAGGAAGTTCGACCCGGTGTCATTGCCCGACAGCGACAGCACGTATTTGCCCAGCTGCACCCAGGTTTCGGGGACGCGGGCCGTGACGAACCGCGCCAGCATCTTGTCCTTGCCGGCGGTCTCGTGCTTGGGCGGCAGGACAAAGCCCATCGCGAATCCCGCGCGCCCGTGCAGGCGCGAAAGAACCCGATAGCGCGTCACCGCCGTCAGGGCCTGGCCGATCAGGCGGCGCTGGCCCGCATCCGGCCCCTGCGCCAGCGCGCGCAGGTAGTGATGCGCCATGCGCGGCTGGCCCATATCGGGTGCCAGGTGCGGCCAGAGCTTGCCGGTCAGGTTTCCATACCACAGGCACAGGTCGGGCTTGTCCTCGAAGGGGACGTCGTCGGCGGGAAAGGCGCCGGGACGCCCCTCGGGCGCGAGGTCGTGATAGCCGGGCAGGGGCCAGAGCACGAGGTTCGCCGCACCGGGTCGGCGGTTGTAGGCCAGCGTGCGCTGCTCGGGGGGTGGCCGGCCGCCGGCGCCCGCCTCGCGCGCGTCCTGCATGTCGAGGGTCAGCGGCGGGCGCGCGTCCAGATCCAGCAGCCCGTTCACCACCGCCTGCACCCGGTCGCGGGCCTGATCGGGCCGGTCGGCTAGGTAAGGGCCGTCGCCCACCCGGCGCAGGGGCAGAGGGCGGCCGTCCTTGCTGGCAATGCTCCCGTCGGCGCGCCAGACGGCCGCAGCAGGGCTGAGCGCGGCGTTGTCGCC
>NZ_JBKOTX010000493.1:0-1073 GCF_047086965.1 Roseovarius halophilus (ex Wu et al. 2025)
CCCCCAGCAGCCCCGCGCGAATGGCGAGGGCGCGCAGGATCTGGCCGCGCGTGGCGCCCAGCGTCTTGAGGATCGCGGCCTCGTGGGTGCGCGCCGTCTGATCGGCGGCGGCCGCGCCGATGAGGACCAGCAGCCCGGTCAGCAGGGTGGCCGACGCGCCCCATGCCGTGGCCGCCGCCAGCCCCCGCAGCAGGCCCGAAACCTGTTCGATGGCATCCTTCACGCGGATCGCGGTGACGTTGGGCATCTGGCCGGAGATGTCGGTCAGGATGGCGGCTTCGGCGTCGGGGTCGGCATAGACGGTGGCGATGAAACTGTGCGGTGCGGCGGCGAGGGCGGCATCGTTCATCACCATGATGAACCCCATCCCGGCGGTCGAGAAATCGACCTCGCGCAGGCTGGTGAGCGTGGCGGTGATGTCGCGCCCGAGGATGTTGACGGTGATCTCGTCACCCAGCTCCAGCCCCATTTCCGCGGCTTCCCCGGCGGCGAAACTGACCTGCGGCGCGCCGGTGTAATCAGCGGGCCACCAGTCGCCGGCGGTGATCGTGGTCCGCTCGGGGACGGCGCCGGCATAGCTGATGCCGCGGTCGCCGGACAGTACCCAGTGCTCACCGGCGACCTCGGCGGCCGGGCGGCCGTTGATCCGCGTGATGATGCCGCGCAGCATCGGGGCCGTCTGCAGGCGTGTCACGGCCGGATCGTTTTCCAGACGGTCGCGGAAGGCGGGCATCTGCGCCTTCTGGATGTCGACGAAGAAGTACGAGGGCGCCCGGGTGGGCAGGTCGCGGGCGATGGCGCTGCGCAGGTTGCCCTCGATCTGGCCCACGGCGGCGAGGACCGACAATCCGAGCCCGAGGGACAGGACAACCGGCGCCGCCGTCGATCCGGGCCCACCGATCGCCGCGAGCGCCCAGCCCAGCGGCGGGCGCCGCGTGCGCGGACGCATCGCGCGGGCAAGGACCCGGACGACCTGCGCGGCGATGGCCAGCAGGATCAGCGCGCCGGCGATGCCCCCCGCCGTCCAGACACCGGTTCCGGGAGGGCTGGACGCCCGACAAGATCTGCGCACA
>NZ_JBKOTX010000494.1:0-1068 GCF_047086965.1 Roseovarius halophilus (ex Wu et al. 2025)
CGGCTTACGCACCTGCCAGCATCACCCTACGATACAACATCTGGTGCGGTCGTCCGGTAACCGGAAATGCAACCCACCCACACAAAACGCGAAGAAGCCCGCAATATACGTGTCAAATGGTGGGATACTGAGGCGAAGTCATGGCGCGATGTCGCAATGTCTGTACCAAATCTTGAAGACCTTCCGGACCAGTCCTTGCCAGAGTCATTTGCGACATATGGCTACCTTCCCAAAGAGAAGCCCGTATTTTTTGGTCATTACTGGATGTCTGGGCAGCCTGTGCTGCAGACTGAAAATGCCCTGTGTCTGGATTATTCCGCTGGTAAAGATGGCCCTCTAGTGACGTATGAAATGGTCGCAGGGGACGAAAAGCTGGATGCCAGTCGCATTATGGTACACGGCGAGCGTTGAATCGTCACTCGGAGCGGTAAGAATAAAAAGCGTAAAGGATGAATGTGGTGGACCATAAAATTAGCGAAACGATCCAGTTTTTTGAAAGTAAAGAAGTGGATCGACTTGAAAAGTTGGTGCGCTTTTTCACGACTAAATTGGAGAAGGCTTTGGTGGAACATCAAATCCTAGCTCGCGTGTCATCTCGTGTGAAAAGCGCGCAAAGCCTGCGTGGAAAGCTTCAAAAATGGGCGGAGACACCAGACAAGGAGCCGAATCTGCATCTTGAGCCGGAGGAAATCCTTCACAAGGTCAATGACTTGGCTGCTGCTCGTGTTATGACCTACACCGAGAAAGGCCGCGACGCAGTCGCAGAGTTGGTCCAAGAAGTTTTCGCATGTCCCGGTGGCTTTGAGATCCCATTTGATCTTGAGCGGAAAGAAGAGCACCCTCGTATCAAGTCAAATGACCAGAACCATTATCGCGCAACACACATGATGGTCGCCGTAAATGATGCTGACTGTGTTGGCGAGTTTTCCAATTTGGGGAATGATAAGTGTGAATTGCAGATCACGAGCCTTTTGGGTCCCTTCTCGATTTGTGTGGGTTGCCTGGGTCATCGAGGCTTGAGCGGGCCCTACATTTTGTGCGTCCGGTAGGCGCGTCCGGCGCGTAGAC
>NZ_JBKOTX010000495.1:0-1062 GCF_047086965.1 Roseovarius halophilus (ex Wu et al. 2025)
GTCGGCTGGCTATCACACCTTCGACCTGCGTTTCTCCGACGACTTGTCAGAGGACATCAATGCAGATGGATCGTATCAATACCTCGGTCTCTTCGGTGGGTTGTCGGTCTCCGGTGAGGCGCAATATGGCGAGACACGGGTGACGCCACGTGGCGGCGTGCACCTCACCTATGCGACTGCGGCCGATGCTGATGTGACGGCCAGTATTCCAGGACGGAGCGAGGCCGGCAAAGTGAGCCTGGATGATCAGAAGGGCATCCGTTTCTTCGGTGAGGTCGGATTGGACTTCGGTGAGGAGGTGACAAAGGAAGACGATGGCACCACGCTCCTCCGCAGCTGGCATGTTGCACCGCGTATCTACTGCGACATGCCGCTTGGCACGAACGATGACGCTACATGCGGCATCGGCTCAGGCATTGAGTATCGAGTGACAGACCGTCTGGACGACACCAATTGGGGTATTGATCTTGACCTGGAGACAAGTGGTGACGTCACACGAGGCTCCATTGGTCTCTTCCACGAGCAGTCGGTATTTGGTGACAATGGTACGCTGCGGTTCGGAACCGACGTGACGCAGCAAGGTGCACCGAATGTGTCGGGTGATCTTAAGGTCGAGTGGTGAGGTGATACGAAAGTATCTAAAATTTTTACTGCGGCCGCGCTGCGGCCGCAGTATGATCAAACCTGTAAAGTGAATGGTTTGGTAAAATGACAGACATCAAACTGACCAAGGGCGGCACACATTACTTCCACCTTTTGTTGAAAACTTACTCAGGGTCGAAGAAGTCAGCTCGGCTTAACTGGCGCCAGGCCCGGCAGGCTGCAAACTACCAAATGCTAGTCGTTGCCAACGATAAGGAGATGATAAAGACCTATGGCATCCTGATCGCTACGGGCTTCATTACTGCGACCGCATTTTATGGGCATGCAGCAAGCCTTGATATAGTGCTTGGTCTTTTAATTCGGTCCCTTCTCGATCTCTGTGGGTTGCCGGGCTCATCAAGGGTTGAACGGGCGCTACATTTTGTGCGGCCGGTAGGCGCGTCCGGCGCGTAGAACTCA
>NZ_JBKOTX010000496.1:0-1057 GCF_047086965.1 Roseovarius halophilus (ex Wu et al. 2025)
GTCGGCTGGCTATCACACCTTCGACCTGCGTTTCTCCGACGACTTGTCAGAGGACATCAATGCAGATGGATCGTATCAATACCTCGGTCTCTTCGGTGGATTGTCGGTCTCTGGTGAGGCGCAATATGGCGAGACACGGGTGACGCCACGTGGCGGCGTGCACCTCACCTATGCGACAGCGGCCGATGCTGATGTGACGGCCAGTATTCCAGGACGGAGCGAGGCCGGCAAAGTGAGCCTGTATGATCAGAGGGGCATCCGTTTCTTCGGTGAGGTCGGATTGGACTTCGGAGAGACGGTGACAAAGGAAGACGATGGCACCACGCTTTTCCGCAGTTGGCATGTCGCACCGCGTATCTACTGCGACATGGCGCTTGGCACGAACGATGACGCTGCATGCGGCATTGGCTCAGGCATTGAGTATCGAGTAACCGACCGTCTGGACGACACCGACTGGGGCTTTGATCTTGATCTGGAGACAAGTGGTGACGTCACACGCGGCTCTATTGGTCTCTTCCACGAGCAGTCGGTATTTGGTGATAATGGTACGCTGCGGTTCGGAGCTGACGTAGCGCGGCAAGGCACGCCGAACCTGTCGGGTGATCTTAAGCTCGAATGGTGAGGTGATGCGAAAGTATTGAAAATCTTTACTGCGGCCGCGCTGCGGCCGCGGTGTAGTTTAGGGGGCACTTCCAAAAATTTCCCTGAATCCGGCGCGGCGGTATGTGAAGTGGTCCCAGTTTTTCGGACAGTTTCGCAGCTCTGCTAAGGTGTATCGGGTTTAGGTTTCATGCTGCTTTTTGTTGTTCCAAGCCTACCCAATATGCGCCGTCAGGCATCTGTCGATCAAGGGCGGAATGAGGCCTTTTGGTATTTTAGAAGATCATCCAATCCTTGATCACGCGCCTGGCTTGGAAGCCGTCGGTGATTTCTTCGAGATAGATGGCCTCCTGCTTCTTAACCGCCCGGTTTGAACCGCCTTGCGGCCTCAGGCGGCTTCGGTCTTGGGCGCAGCCTCTGGCATGGGCGCCCAGTTCCACGGCAGAAGCTCATCGAG
>NZ_JBKOTX010000497.1:0-1055 GCF_047086965.1 Roseovarius halophilus (ex Wu et al. 2025)
CTGGCTGTAGGGCTCTTCGTCATGATCGAGGCCCAGCCAGTCGAGGCCGCGCAGGATGGCGGCGCTGGCCTCGGGGGTGGACGGAGCGCGGCGATGTGGAAGGCCAGGCTCTGCTCGTTGGGCTGGGCCATGCGCCCGAGCACGTCGCAGGCGGCGGCGAAATCGCCCCGCAGGTAGTCCGCCATCCCCAGCCCCCAGAGATACCAGTCCGGGTGGAACGGGTTGAGCCGCATGGCCTGCCGCAGGCGCGCGACGGCCTCCTCGACGCGGCCCTCGAACATCAGCGGCCAGGCGCAGTTGGCCAGCGCGTCGGAATTGTTGGGGTTGAGCGCGAGCGCGCGGTCGAAACAGGCCAGCGCGCCCGCATTGTCGCCCTCGGCCAGATGGGCCGCGCCGAGCGCCCAGTGCGCGAAATCGAGGTCCGGGTCGCCCGCGACCGCCGCCTCGGCATGCGCACGGGTGCGCGCCAGCGCGTCGGCCGTGTCGTCGGCCCAGCCGAGATAGACCTCGAAGAACCAGGTCCAGGCCAGCCAGCCCTGCGCCGCCGCCGAGCCCGGGGCGAGCGCGAGCGCCGTCTCGAAATGGCCGCGCGCGGCGCGCATCTCGTCCCTGAGGAACTTCTCCTTGAGCAGCATGCCCCGCATCATGTGATCATGCGCGCTCAAATCGTCGGGCGAGGCTGCCTCGGCCCGGCGCGCCTCGTTGCGTTGCAGGACGCCCTTGTAGCCGCGCAGCGTCGCCACGACCTCGCCGACGACCTCGTCCTGCACGCTCAGGATCGCGCCGCGCGGCCTGTCATAGCGTTCGCTCCAGACCACCGCGTTGCGCAGCCCGTCCGTCAGTTCGACATCGAGGCGCAGCCGCGCCTCATCCAGCCGGACGTGGCCCCCGATCAGGTAGCGCACGCCGAGCTCGCCGGCGATCTCGGCGGCGCCGAGCCCGGTGCCCTCGTAGGCCTCCGCGGAGTCGCCGGCGACGACGAAGAGCGCCCGGTCGCGCGCCAGCCCGGTGCGGATATCCGCGGTGAGCCCGTCGGCCAGATGCGCCTGGCGGCC
>NZ_JBKOTX010000498.1:0-1033 GCF_047086965.1 Roseovarius halophilus (ex Wu et al. 2025)
GCTGGGCGTCTCGGACGCCGCCGATCCCCTGGTCGAGGTGATGAACCGCAAGCTGACGCTGATGCGCCGCAAGCATGCCCAGACCCGCGAATACATGGAAATGAACGCCCTGCGCGGCATCGTGAAGGATGGCGCCGGCACCACGCTCTACGACTACTTCACCGAGTTCGGGCTCACCCGGATCTCCGTCGACTTCGTCTTTGGCACCGCCGGCACCAATATCCAGGCCAAGGTCCGCAACGTGCTGCGCGGCATCGAGGACAACCTGCTGGGCGAGACCATGACCACCGCCCATGCGCTGGTCAGCTCGGAATTCTTCGACAAGCTGATCAGCCATCCCAAGACCGAGGACGCCTACAAGTTCTACGCGGCCACCGGCGGCCAGCCCCTGCGCGACGACATGCGCTGCGCCTTTCCCTTCGCCGGCATCCTCTTCGAGGAATACAACGGCTCCGTCACGCTTTCCAACGGCACCTCCGAGCGCCTGATCCCCGCCGGCGAGGGCATCGCCTTTCCGCTGGGCACCTTCGACACCTTCACCACCTATGGCGGGCCGGCCAACCTTCTGGAGACCGCCAACACCGTGGGGCTGCCGCTCTATGCGCGCCAGATGATCGACGCCAAGGGTCGCTGGATCGATCTGATGACTGAGGCCTCGATCCTGCCAGTGAACAAGCGCCCGCGGCTGGCCATCCGCCTGCACAGCTCGAACTGAGGGGCTTCAACAGTGACGGCGATTGCCATGGCGCTCGACGCGCTTTTTGCGGATCCGAACCTCACAGTCGAGATCTGGCACCGCGATATCGAGGGGCAGTTCACACGGACCCGGGGCGTTTTGCGCCGGCCTGACGAGATCACCGAGTTCGGGGCGGCACGGCTTCTCTCGGAGACCACGCGGATCGATGTCCGTGTCCGGGATATTCCTGCGCCGCGCCCCGAGGAGCAGATCCTGATTGGCGACGAGACCTTCCTGATCCAGGGCGCGCCGCGCCGGGATCGCGAACGCCTGGTCTGGACGCTGGACTTGCAGCCC
>NZ_JBKOTX010000499.1:0-1033 GCF_047086965.1 Roseovarius halophilus (ex Wu et al. 2025)
GCGGCCCCGGTCGTAGTCGATGGACTGGCCGTCGCCATGGGCGTGCAGGTCGAAGTTGATCCGGCCGCCCTCCGCGACCCACGCGTAGTCCGCGACATCACCCGCGGCCATGACGAGCTTGACCTCGGTCGCCGCATCCGGCGCGAGCGTGAAGGTGACCGTGTCGGTCCAGGCTTCCTGCGCATGGGCCGCGCCCACGAAGAGGCCGAAAATGTCGTCGATGACGCTCGAGGATTGGTTACCGCCGTGGATCGCTTCGTCTTCGGCCGCTTCACGGGCAAGCTGCTGCTTGATTTCGCCCATTTCGGTCAGGCCCATCACACTGCCTATCCCGGTCGGGTCGATCCCGTATTCCGCCGGCAGGTAGACGCCGACCCCGATGAAGGCAGCGCCGATCACGGCGGCGATGGTCGAGCGCCGCAGTTGCTTCGGTGTCGGCAGGAGGGCCGGATCGGGCTTCTCCGCGTTCAGTTGCATGGTGGCGCGCATTTTCTCGATGATTTGCATTTCGTTTTCTCCTTATGCGGCCGCAAGAAAGCCGTTGATCTGATAGACGGTAAGCCAGAGGCCGAGGCCCACCATGATGACGTTCGCGACCACGGCCTGGCTCATGAACCGCTGGGACCTGCGCCAGTAGCCCATCACGATCAGGATCACGAAGAGAGCAAGGATCTGGCCGACCTCGACGCCGGCGTTGAACGCCAGAAGGTTCCATAAAAGGCCGTCGTCCGAGATGTCGTATTCTATGATCTTCGAGGCCAAGCCCGTGCCATGGAACAGGCCGAAGATCAGGGTTGCGGCCTTGGTGTTCGGCTGGACTCCGAACCATCTCTGGTAGGCGCCGAGGTTGTCGAGCGCCTTGTAGACGACGCTGAGGCCGATGATCGCGTCGATGATGTAGGCGTTGATGCCCCATCCCCACCAGACGCCCGCCAGCATCGTCACCGAGTGCCCGACCGCGAAGATGCTGACATAGATGGCGACGTCCTTCATCCGGTAGAGGAAGAACACGACGCCAAGAAGGAACAGGATG
>NZ_JBKOTX010000500.1:0-1033 GCF_047086965.1 Roseovarius halophilus (ex Wu et al. 2025)
GCGGCCCCGGTCGTAGTCGATGGACTGGCCGTCGCCATGGGCGTGCAGGTCGAAGTTGATCCGGCCGCCCTCCGCGACCCACGCGTAGTCCGCGACATCGCCCGCTTCCATGACGAGCTTGACCTCGGTCGCCGCATCCGGCGCCAGAGTGAAGGTGACCGTGTCGGTCCAGGCTTCCTGCGCATGGGCCACGCCCACGAAGAGGCCGAAAATGTCGTCCATGACGCTCGAGGATTGGTCACCGCCGTGGATCGCTTCGTCCTCGGCCGCCTCGCGGGCAAGCTGCTGCTTGATGTCGCCCATTTCGGTGAGGCCGAGCACATTGCCAATTCCCGTCGGGTCGATCCCGTATTCGGCGGGCAGGTAGACGCCGACCCCGATGAAGGCCGCGCCGATCACGGCGGCGATGGTCGAGCGCCGCAGTTGCTTCGGTGTCGGCAGGAGGGCCGGATCGGGCTTCTCCGCGTTCAGCTGCATGGTGGCGCGCATTTTCTCGATGAGTTGCATGTTGTTTTCTCCTTAAGCAGCCGCAAGAAAGCCGTTGATCTGGTGGACGGTGAGCCAGAGGCCGAGGCCCACCATGATGACGTTGGCGACCACGGCCTGGCTCATGAACCGCTCGGAGCGGCGCCAGTAACCCATCACGACGAGGATCGCGAACAGCGCGAGGATCTGTCCGACCTCGACGCCAAAGTTGAACGCCAGGAGGTTCCACAGGAGCCCGTCGTCCGAGATGTCGTATTCGATGATCTTCGAGGCGAGGCCGGTGCCGTGGAACAGGCCGAAAATCAGCGTCGCGGCCTTGGTGTTCGGCTGGACCCCGAACCACGCGCGGTAGGCGCCGAGGTTGTCGAGCGCCTTGTAGACGACCGACAGGCCGATGATCGCGTCGATGATGTAGGCGTTGATGCCCCATCCCCACCAGACACCGGCGAGCATCGTCACCGAGTGCCCGACCGCGAAGATGCTGACATAGATGGCGACGTCCTTCATCCGGTAGAGGAAGAACACGACGCCAAGAAGGAACAGGATG
>NZ_JBKOTX010000501.1:0-1017 GCF_047086965.1 Roseovarius halophilus (ex Wu et al. 2025)
CCCAGACCACCGCATTTTCCCGATAACCGGAGATCCAAATGACACCGAAAACCGCAATCGTGACCGGCGCTGCCCGCGGCATCGGCCTTGCCACCACCCACCTGCTTCTTGCCGAAGGCCGGCGCGTGGCCATGATCGACCGCGACGCCGAGGCGCTGACGGCGGCCGCACAGGAGCTTGATGGCGTGCTGCCGGTCATTTGCGACGTGTCCGAACCCGACCAGGTCGCGGCCATGGCCGAAAGCGTCATGACCAAGTTCGGGCGGATCGACGCGCTGGTCAACAATGCCGGCGTCGCTGATTTCCGCCCGATGGGCGAAACCGATTTTGCGACATGGCGCAGTGTGATGGCAACCAATCTTGACGGCGTTTTCCTGACCTCTCAGGCGGTCATCCCGCATCTGAAGGCGGTCGGCGGCGCGATTGTCAACGTTGCCTCGATCTCGGGCTTGCGGGCCAGCACGCTGCGGGTTGCCTACGGCACGTCGAAGGCGGCAGTGATCCACCTGACCCGGCAACAGGCCGCCGAACTGGGCGAATGGGGCGTGCGTGCCAATGTCGTGGCACCGGGCCCGGTGGATACCAAGCTGGCGCTTGCCGTGCACACGCCGGCGATCCGCGCGGCCTATCACGATGCGATTCCCCTCAATCGCTACGGGCAAGAAACCGAGATCGCCGAGGTTATCGCCTTCCTGTGTTCCGACAAAGCCAGCTACGTCACAGGCCAGACGATTGCCTCGGATGGCGGCTTCGACTCGACGGGCGTCGGCCTGCCGGCACTGCGCGCCCACCCGGCGTGACGCGCCCACCCGCGCCGCCGGCAGCCGGATTGAACCACCTACCTGCCGCGGCAACCTGATGGCCGACATATTCGCTGATCGCATCGTGGACTGCCCGGCACTGACGCTCTAGTGTTCCGAGATGGGATGGTTGCCGCCCTCCCCAGACGGCATCGCAATGTGCCAGGATGGTGGTGTTGAAAGCCACTAAGCGAGGAGGACGGCAAGATGAAGGATA
>NZ_JBKOTX010000502.1:0-1013 GCF_047086965.1 Roseovarius halophilus (ex Wu et al. 2025)
CAGCGCGCAGGACCGCCGCGCCGCAAGGCTCGAGGCGCTGGACAACCTGCGCCGCACGCTGGGGTATACCGAGACGCTCAAGCGCGGCTACGCGGTGGTGCGCGGCGATGGCGCCGTGGTCACGACGGCCAAGGCCGCGGGCAAGGCCGCCGCGCTGGAACTGGAATTCGCAGATGGCAAGCTGCCGGCCGGCCCCGGCGACGGGCCGAAGCCGAAGAAGGCCAGGTCGAAAACGCCGCCCCCGGACCAGGGGAGCCTGTTCTAGGCGGGCGCAGGTCCCGTGGGCCGCCCCTAGGACCCCATGTTATCGCAGATCAGGGGCTTGGCTTCCTCGACCTCGTAAAGGATAGTCGTGTCCGGATCGTTGAGGAACTCGGCGCGGATGCCACTGTCCTCCTTGTAGACCTCCCAGCACTTGGGCTCGGGGTCGCCGTCGTAGACGAAACAGATCGCGCGGCCCTCGGCATACCATTCGCCCTGAATGCACTCCCCGTCCAGGAAGGACCAGATGACCCGCTGCGACGGGGCGTAGAATTCCGCACCGTAGGGCTGGCCATTGGCGGAAAAGGTCAGGGTCTTGCCGGTCATGTGGTCCGCGAACTCGGGCCCGGTCATGGGGGTTTCGGCCAGCGCGGCGGCCGGCAGCAGGACAAGGATGGCAACCAGTGATCGCATGTTCGCAATCTTGCAGAGGGTGGGGCGGTGCGTCCACCCGCGTCCGAACGGTGCGCCGCCTGGAGCGTTTGCAGGGCAGGGCCGGAGGTGACGCAGAATCGCGCGGTCGCCCTTAACCTTTGCCCGGCTTGTGTTTAGATATCTTGCAACCACTATCGGAGCGCGCGCATGGCCTTTTTCAGAAAACTCAAGGATCGATTGTTCAAGTCCTCCTCGAAGATCGAGGAGGGGCTGGACGCCATCGTCGATGAGGGCGGCGTCGCGGAGGACGAACCGGCGGCCCCGGAGCCCGCCCCCGACCCCGCCCCCGACCCCGCCCCGGACCCGGGCCCCGCAAC
>NZ_JBKOTX010000503.1:0-1012 GCF_047086965.1 Roseovarius halophilus (ex Wu et al. 2025)
CGCATCGGCGTCAAGCTCACAAAGCTGCGCGACGACCAGGCCGAGTATATCGGCGTCAAACCCAAAGGACCCTACAAACCTGAACACTACAGGTATTGAGGAGGAGCACATGATCGACAGAACCCCCCATATCGTGGGTCTCGGCAATGCGCTGGTCGATGTCGTCGCGACGGTGGAGCAGGCGGTCATCGACCGCCACGGCCTCACTACCGGCGGGATGCACCTGGTGGACGCGCAAGCGGCCCATGACCTCTTCGAGGAGGTCGGGCCGGGCGTGCGCCAGTCGGGCGGCTCGGTGGCCAACTCCATTGCCCACCTCGCCGATATCGGCCTCGCCGGCACCTATCTCGGCAAGGTGGCGGCCGACGATCTCGGCCGCAGCTTCCGCGACGAGATGACAGGGCTCGGCATCGCCGCGCCGCTGTCCGACGGCACCGCCGACGAGGCCGGCACCGGCCGCTGCGTCGTACTGGTCACGCCCGACGGTGAGCGCACGATGAGCACTTATCTCGGGGCTGCCACGACGATCGCGCCCTCGGCCGTGTCCGACGCCATGCCCGAGAGCTTCGACATGCTCTTCATCGAGGGCTACCTGTGGGACGCACCGCATGGTGCGGCCGTGATCGAGACCGCAGCGCAGCGCGCCGAGGCGGCCGGGGCGCGCATCGCGCTGTCCCCGTCAGATCCGGGCTGCGTTGAGCGCAACGGTGACGTGATGCAGAACTTCATCTCGCGTCATGCCGACATCCTGATCGGCAACCACCACGAACTTGACGCGCTGGCCGGCACCAACGGTACCGAGGACGCGCTCGACTGGGCGCTTGGCCGCGTGCCCGTGGCCGCCGTGACCGAGCACGACAAGGGCTCGCTGGTGGCTGACGAGACCGGCCGGCACCACATACCTGCCGTCGCCGTGCCGCGCGTCATCGATACGACCGGCGCGGGCGACGCCTATGCCAGTGGGTTCCTCGGCGGCCTGGCGCGCGGCCAGGGCGCGGCCCCAGCTGGACAA
>NZ_JBKOTX010000504.1:0-992 GCF_047086965.1 Roseovarius halophilus (ex Wu et al. 2025)
ATGCCGCATACTGAGGCCTCACAGAAGTTCGCACTCGATCACATGCTCGAACGGTCAGAAATTTCTTGCACTACGGGCGGCAACCACAGAAGCAGCCTGCTAGAGGCGCACTCTTTCACCATCGTGAACCGCGATTTTGAAAGCACGGTTTCGATCCAGCGCAACGATCTGGCGGATGACCGGTATGGGGTCTACAAACCCAGTTTCTCCGAAATGGGGCAATTGGCCCGCCGCCATCCCGAAGAAATGGTCATGGGACTGCTGGCGCGAGGGTTTTCCGAGACCGGCTTCGATGGCCAGAACTTCTTTGACACGGACCACCCCATCAAAGACGCCGATGACAACGAAGTCACTGTCAGCAACATGCAGGACGGCACCGAGCCGCCTTGGTTCTTGCTGGACACATCGCGGGAGGTGCGCCCGACCATCTGGCAGGAACGTGAAAACCATGACTTCCAAGCCATGACGGGCGCGACCAACCCGCATGTCTTCATGAACGATGAATACATCTATGGCGTGAAAGCACGGGTCAACGCCGGGTTCGGCCTTTGGCAACTGGCCTTTGGCAGTAAGGCCGTCCTGAGCGGTGAAAACTACGCCGCCGCCCGCGCGGCCATGATGGGCTTCAAAAGCGATGGCGGGCGTATCCTTGGCGTCACGCCCACTACCCTCGTGGTCCCGCCGCAACTGGAAGAAAAGGCCTTGGAAATCCTCAATGCCGAACGTGATGCATCCGGGGCAACCAATGTCTGGCAGGATACCGCCGAACTGATCGTTTCTCCCTATTTGGGGGCGTAACCGATGGAACGCGCCGCGACCGCAATCTGTGACCGGGAACTGACCGGTCACGACGCGCCCGAATGGGTGCATCTGTTGCCCATGGGGCCGACCAAGGTGAACCGTCCCGGGTTTCCGAGAGGGTAAAACTCTCAGAGGATGACCCTTATGGAATCGAAGAAGCGAACCCCGAAGTACACGGCCGAGTTTCGCGA
>NZ_JBKOTX010000505.1:0-991 GCF_047086965.1 Roseovarius halophilus (ex Wu et al. 2025)
CCTGCGCCGCCGCCTTGTGACCGAGCATGAAACCGTTGCCGCCGCGCTCGGCGCACATGGACCCGGTCCAGCAGCCCGTCGGGCAGCAGAGCCGCCACCGCGTCGATCAGCATCTCGTCGGGCAGCTCCGGGCCGGGATCGGTCGCGGTATCGTCCCCCGCGTCCTCTGTGTCCGGGTCGGGGGTTTTGTCTTCCGAGGTCTCTTCGGTGTCCTCGGGCGTTTCGGGCAGCTGCGTGGCGCGCACGGGGTAGACCAGCTCGGCGGCCTCGGTCAGATGCGCCTCGCACAGCGCCTCGGCCCCGTCGAGGGCTGCCAGTGCCCGTGCCGCGGTCAGCGCCAGTATCGGCGCGCGCAGGCTGTCGATGCCGAATTGCACGGCCAGCGTCGTGAGCGTGGCAAGCGCCGTCTCGGACAGCGGCAGGTCGGCGAGCCGCGCCCGGGCTGCGTCGATCTCGGCCGGGGCGGGCAGGGTGGCGGCGACCTGCGACCAGTGCAGCCCCGACAGATCCACGTGAAAGGCCAGCCGGTCCTGCAGGCCCATCGGGGCGGCCTCCTCGGGCTCGGCGCCCTCGTCCAGCAGCACCAGCGCATGGCCGGACGGCGCGTCCAGAAGTTGCCCCAGCCGCGCGGCCAGCCCCGGCGGGCAACGTTCGGCCATGGGCAGGATCAGCAGGCCGGGCGTTTCCACCAGCCCGGGATCGCGCACCATGCGCCCCTCGGCGAGGGAGGCGGCGATGTTGAGCCCGCCGAAAAGCTGCGTATCGCTGATCTCGGGGTGAATGCGGCGCTGCGGGCCCGGCAGTTTGGCCAGGGCGGCCTCGGCGGTCTGGCGCACCGGACCCACGCGGGCGCGCAGGGTCAGCCCGCCCAGGCCCGATGGGTTGACCGCCAGCGCCGCCATGGCCCGCATGGTGCGGGTCCAGGCCAGCGGCGCGCTCATGCGAGCACGTCGGCCACCGCGCGGGTGACGCGGGCGGTCGATCCGGCCTC
>NZ_JBKOTX010000506.1:0-980 GCF_047086965.1 Roseovarius halophilus (ex Wu et al. 2025)
ACCTGGATCTCGTTGTCGAAATGGCCGATGTTGCCGACGATGGCCATGTCCTTCATCGCGCGCATGTGCTCGATGCGGATCACGTCGCGATTGCCGGTGGTGGTGATGAAGATATCGGCGCTGTCGACCACATCCTCGAGCGTCGTCACCTCGAAGCCGTCCATCGCCGCCTGCAGCGCGCAGATTGGGTCGACCTCGGTCACCTTCACCCGGGCGCCCGCGCCGGCCAGGGACGCCGCCGAGCCCTTGCCGACATCGCCGTAGCCCATGACCACGGCGACCTTGCCGGCCATCATCGTGTCGGTGGCCCGGCGGATGCCGTCGACCAGGCTTTCCTTGCAGCCGTACTTGTTGTCGAACTTCGACTTGGTGACAGAATCGTTCACGTTGATCGCCGGGAAGGGCAGTTCGCCCTTCTTGTGCAGGTCATAAAGCCGGTGCACGCCGGTCGTCGTCTCTTCCGAGACGCCCTTGATGGCGTCGCGGGTGCGGGTGAACCAGCCGGGGCTTTCCGCCATGCGCTTGTGGATCTGCGCCTTGACGACCTCTTCCTCCTCGGACTGCGGCACCGGGATGATCTCCTCGCCGGCTTCGGCGCGCGCGCCCAGCAGCACGTAGAGCGTGGCATCCCCGCCATCGTCGAGGATCATGTTGGGGCCCTCGGCGAACTGGAACGAGCGGTCGAGGTAATCCCAGTGCTCTTCCAGGGTCTGGCCCTTGACCGCGAAGACCGGCGTGCCGCCCGCGGCGATCGCGGCGGCGGCGTGATCCTGCGTGGAAAAGATGTTGCACGAGGCCCAGCGCACATCCGCGCCAAGTTCGACCAGCGTCTCGATCAGAACCGCCGTCTGGATCGTCATGTGCAACGAGCCAACGATCCGCGCGCCCTTGAGCGGCTTGGAGGCCCCGAACTCCTCACGGCTGGCCATCAGACCCGGCATCTCCGTCTCCGCGATCGCAAGCTCGCGACGCCCGAAGGC
>NZ_JBKOTX010000507.1:0-946 GCF_047086965.1 Roseovarius halophilus (ex Wu et al. 2025)
AGCGCCAGACGGTCGGCTTCGACGTGTCCGCGCGCCGCATGATCTCGCCCGTGCCGTGACCATCCGCCGTCGCCAGCACGATCTTCGCCCGCCAGACGAGCTTGCGCGGGGTGTTCCGGTCGGCGACCAGGGATTGGAGTTCGGCTCGGTCAGCGGGGCTCAGGTAAAGGCAGATGTCATTACGTCTCATGCCCCCACAATGACACATCGGCGAGCAGTTTTGAATCCTCCGTCAGGCGGGGAGCACTAGCGCGCCGAGACCGCCGCGTTGGTCATCCCACATGCCGACACGCAGGCGATGAACGCGCATCTTGCGGAAATCTCGAGAACCGTTGCGCCCGGAGTCCATGCCATCCTCGTGCTCGACGGGGCTGGCTGGCATGGATCGGCCACCCTGTGTAATCGCCGGACGTAATCTCCCCAAAACTGCCGTTTGAATTTTCCCCAGTCGTGAGCGTCAGGGGCAATTCCGAACTCCAATTATTCGGAATTGTCGCTGGCGCGGGACATGAGGCCTGATGCCCTGAACGAGGAACTGACCGGGGGCAGGCAGGTGAAGGGACTGAGGGAGATCGTTTTGATCCATGATTTGAAGAAGCAGGGCCTGAGCGTTTCTGCGATTGCGCGCAAGGTTGGCTGTGACCGCAAGACGGTTCGGAAGTATCTCGACGGTGGGTTGGAAGCGCCGGTTTACGGGCCACGCCAGCCGCGATCGCGGGTGATCGAGCCTTATGAGGATTATTTGCAGGAGCGTATTCAAGCTTTTCCCGATCTCAGCGGGGCGCGCCTGCTGCGTGAAATCCGCAAGCTGGGCTCCGACGGCGCGTTGGCGCCCACAATCGTCAGATGCCCGCCCGCAAACCGCTTGTGCAGGATCTTGTTGTTGCCATCGCGCGACTTCGGGTTGGCGATCTTGTCTTGCAAACACGGCGTGTCCCGCGCCATC
>NZ_JBKOTX010000508.1:0-940 GCF_047086965.1 Roseovarius halophilus (ex Wu et al. 2025)
AGTCCCAGCGTGTGCTGGTCTACTGATCTGTGACCATCAGAAGGATGCACTATGGACAAATTCTTCACGTCAGCGCCACGACCACGCACGCGATCCGAGCAGCAATACAGCGATCGTGCGCTTCGAACGCGGCGCTGAGCCGGGAGTTGGGCATCAACGTCAAGACCGTCGCCAAGTGGCGCAAGCGTCAGACGGTTGAGGACGTGCGGATGGGACCGAAGGAAGCGCATTCGACGATTCTCAGCGTCGAGCAGGAAGCCGTGATTGTCGCTTTTCGGCGCCACACGCTGCTGCCGCTCGATGACTGTCTCTATGCCCTGCAGCCAAGCATCCCGCATCTGACGCGTTCTTCGCTGCATCGGTGCCTGCAGCGCCATGACATCAGCCGCCTGCCGGGGATGGAGGGCGACAAGCCGAAGAAGAAATTCGAACGCTATCCCATCGGCTACGTCCACATCGACATCGCCGAGCTGCGCACGGCCGAGGGGCAAGCTTTACATGTTCGCGGCCATAGACCGAACCTCCAAGTTCGCCTTCGTGCGGCTGGAGAAAAAGGCCGGCAAGATGGCCGCCGCCCGGTTCCTGCGCGATCTCATCGCGGCGCTGCCTTACAGAATCCACACGTTCCTAACCGATAACGGCATCCAGTTCACAAACCGTAAACAGGACCGCTTTGCGATGGAGCACATCTTTGACCGCGTTTGTGATGAGAACGGGATCGAGCATCGCCTGACAAAGGTGAACCATCCCTGGAGTTCCGAGGATCAGGAAATGATCCGGGGGATCATTTTCCCGAGGGACGGCCAGGTCGAGCGCATGAACCGCACGATCAAGGACGCAACCGTCAAGCGCTACCATTACGAGGCACAGGCTCAACTCGAAACCCACCTCGGCGACGTCATCGCAGCCTGTAATTATACGCGCCGACTCAAGACGCTGC
>NZ_JBKOTX010000509.1:0-928 GCF_047086965.1 Roseovarius halophilus (ex Wu et al. 2025)
GAGACTCGGTGGGGCAATAGGTTGATCATGTCGTGCTCTCCATGTTGCGTGGTGAAACGCCGAGAGCCGCAGGCCGGTGGGCCAGGTCCAGAACGACATGATCCGTGTGAAGCAAAGCACGCAGGGGATCATCGGCCCCCGCGTCAGGGGGTCAGAGTGGTACGTGTATGACTACGATAGATGCGTTCATCTGACGGCTCCCTTGCTGATGGCGTTGAGATAGCCCACGAGCCATTTCCGAAGCAAGATCGGTATCGTAAAAGAAATTCTTTTTCTGTTCCCGAAATGCAGACATCACTTGGCGAGCCGTTTTTTCGCAAAGCGCGCTATCACGGCCTTTTGCAGGCAATGCGCGGGGTTAGCTGTAAAAGCCTGACATTTTTCGCAAAAGCGCAGATGTTGCTGCTGTGCAACAAGGCCGCATCACATCAATTGTGGCCCCGAGTTTGACTGCCCGGTCGCTTGCGGTCGACGGGCTCCAGGGGGACCATGTTTCGGGCGGGATAGGCCACCAGCCGTGGTCCCGAAGCGCGCGCAGTAAGCGGAACCTGATCCCCGCCTTCTTACGCGGTCCGAAGTGACGCGGGGCAGTTCCTGTCATAAGATTAGAGGGGCGTTTCGCAATGAGTGGAAACAGTCCGGCTCTCAAATCGCTCGGGCCTAAGCCGCACGGGGCCGATCAACTGCGCTGCCGGGGTGAATTTGAAGATATCGCGCAGCCCCTTCGGCTTTTACAACCATCAACGCGCTGGCCGCGCGATATGCTACCAAGACGAACCGGTTCGCGGCCTACCAGCGTATGGCAAGGTTCGATGATCTCCTCCCTCCAGCCGACGCGGCCGACGGCGACAAACCCAGTTGAACCCACGCTCGGGATTATAAGACAACTTTTCTGAGTGAAAATGTCCAATGACCGCTGCCAGCCCCA
>NZ_JBKOTX010000510.1:0-915 GCF_047086965.1 Roseovarius halophilus (ex Wu et al. 2025)
GCCGGCGGCCGCCCGCTCGCCCTCGGTCGCGCCGCGGGCGAACAGCGCCTCGAGCTTGGCCAGCTTCTCGCCCATTTCCGTGTCGTCGGCCATGGTGATCCCTCCGTTCCGCGAGGGCCATCAAGACGAAGCCAGGGGCGAGGTCAAGCCGGCCGGCGCCGGTCGTCTTTGCCGAGGGCGTTTCAGGGCGCTTCATGACCACCGCCCCCTGTGCCATACTGCGATTGCGAAAAGGAGACGCCGTGGCCCGGAAATCGTCCCACAAATGGGCTTTCAAGCCCGGCATGCGCGCGGGCGCCTTCGGCTGGCGCGGCTCGGCGAAGGCCATCGACCGGCTGAAATCGGCCAGCGCCGAGATCCGGGCGGTGCGCCGCAGCGACCCGGTGACGGCGGCCGAGGGCGTGGTGGCCCTCGCCGAACGCATCTGGCCGGCGTTCGAACATATCGACACCTCGTCCGGGGCCCTCGGCACCGCCGTGCACCGCACACAGGAGACGCTGCTCCCGGTCCTGATCGACGCCCCCGCCGACGCAGCGACGCGCGCGGCATGGCTGGAGCGCCTGCGCACGGCGATCCGCGACGACGGGGTGGACTACCTCGCGCCGGTCTCGGAGCGGTTCGGCGAGATCGCGGCCTTTCCCGCGCTGATGAACGACCACGCCGACCGCGATCTCGACCTGATCCGCGCGACCTGGTCGGACCATACGCGCTTTTCCCACTGTCCGACCGCCACGCTCACGCTGTCCTGCCTGCTGGAGGCGGGGCGGCACGACGAATTGCTGGCCCTGCTCGACGAGAAGAAAACACGGCTCTGGGTCCACGAGAAGTTCGCCGCCGACGCCTTGCTGCGCCAGGGGCATGCGGAGGCGGCGCTCGCCCGCGCCGCGGCCCTGCTGGAGGGCGACCGGCAGCCCT
>NZ_JBKOTX010000511.1:0-867 GCF_047086965.1 Roseovarius halophilus (ex Wu et al. 2025)
TACAGCGTTTCGGCTTGAACTTGAATCATGGGGGATTCCCTTGAGGCGTTAGATGTGATTCATCCTGTTTGGGAGGATGGATCATGTCAGCACCGTTATCATCTGCGCTTCGAGCGCGGTTTCAGAGATACATTGAAGAAGGGTTGAGCGGGCGGGCGGCGGCGTTGCGTCTGAAGGTTTCGCCGGCCACGGGCGCAAGGTGGGCGCAGCAGGTGAGGACCAAAGGCCATGCTGCCCCCCGCACCACAGGGTCCGCCGCGCGGCAAGGGAAAGCTGGCGCCGCACCAGGCCTTCGTTGAAGAACTGGTCGCACAGGACCCCGACATCACGCTCTTTGAGTTGCGCGATGCGCTGGCCGATGCCGAGGGCGTGCGGGTGCATCATTCCTCTATCGCCAACCTGCTGTCCCGGCTCGGGTTCACGTACAAAAAGTCGCTGGTCGCCACCGAGCGCCGCCGTGCCAAGGTAAGGCAACAGCGCGCAGACTGGTTCAAGCACCGACTTCCTGCTATTGGTGCGCAGCCAGAACGCGTTGTCTTCATTGACGAAACGGCGGTGAAGACAAACCTCACTCGCCTGCGCGGAAGGGCGCAGCGGGGTGAACGCCTGACAATGGAGGCACCCTTTGGCAGCTGGGGTACGCAGGCACTGATCGCGGGTCTGACCCCGGACGCATTCATCGCACCATGGGTCATCAAGGGGGCAATGGACGGTCCGGCCTTCGCCTCCTGTATCAGCGACGTGCTCGTTCCGGAGATCAAGCCAGGCACCGTTGTCGTCCTGGACAATCTGGCGACCCATCGGAACAAGGAAGCGGCTCAGGCCCGACACGACCATGGCTGCTGGTTCCTCTACCTCCCGCCATAC
>NZ_JBKOTX010000512.1:0-855 GCF_047086965.1 Roseovarius halophilus (ex Wu et al. 2025)
AACTAAGCAGCTATGGCTTGACCCCGACCAGGTCGATGTCGACGGGTCTATACGCAGCAGCTCGGGCCCTCGAGGCCATGGCTGAGGGGACTCTCTCACCTCAGTTTCACCTCTCGAGCTTGGACCCCGGGGTGGGGAAGACCACGCTCATCCGACACTTCATCATGGCTCTTCTCGCCTCACCGCACCACAAGGAGGTCTCCGTCCTGGTCTGCGTCTCCAGGCTGGAAGAACTAGCGACCATGCTGCATGGCCTTACCCTGTACCAGTCTGAGGTCTCCGTATGGACGGGCGACGAGGACCTGAATGCAAAGATGTCGACACCACCCGATCAAGCCAGGATCTTGCTGACCACCCAACAGAAGCTCGAAGCAGTATGCGGACGTCATAGCGGCTTCACGGCTGCCACTGGCTTTCATTACCTCGACCAACCTCGACAGGTCCGGATCTGGGATGAGAGCCTGCTACCGGGTCAGGAGATCCTGCTGTCGGAGGACGACCTGGCGGGCCTGTGGGGGCACTTTCGTCAGTCTGCACCCAAGCTCTTTGGGTCCTTGCAGGATCTGCACAAGCACATGAAGCAGGCGACAACGGGTGAGCTAATTGATGTCCTAACCCTCGAGGAGATGGGTGGGGCTGGAGCAAGGGCAGAGATGGACCGGCTTCTTGACAGCAACACGGTGTCTTCCCTCGACAGGCAGCGCCTAGAGTGTTTGCAGCAAGCCGCCGGGGAGACCCTCCCGGTCCACCGGACAAACCACGGGGAAGCAAAGCTGCTCGACTACCGAGACAGCATCCCCGAGGACCTTGCCCCCATGGTGGTCTTTGATGCCTCCGGGCGGTGCCGTCAGACTT
>NZ_JBKOTX010000513.1:0-848 GCF_047086965.1 Roseovarius halophilus (ex Wu et al. 2025)
GTTCACCTCGGGGTCATAGAAGCACGCCTTGATCACGCCGGACTTCAGGTTATCCGGAACCACCTGGGCGGTAACGCCCCCAAAGAACGCAAAGGCGCGCTCGTGGCTCGCGATCCAATCCGGCAGGCTCTGCGTCCAGGTAGCCTCGGCATAGGTATAGTTCGAGGCGCCAAGCGTGGCGACGAACAGCTGTGCCGTGCGCACCTCCCCGGTCTTCGGGTCGATCACATCAATCGTCGGCCCTGCATAGTCGACGAACAGGCGCTCCCCGGCTGGGTGGCGCTGGCGCATCACCGGCGACAGCTTGCCTTCCCATCGCCGGTAGAGATCACAGAACCGACTATAGCCATACCCCTCCGGATGATCCGCGCGATACTCTTCCCACAAGAGCCGCAGCGTGACGCCCTTGCGGCTGAGGTCGCGATGGATCGCGGCCCAGTTCGGCGTCGTCGCACGCTGCGAGACGGCCTGTGCGGTCCGCGGATAGAGCAGCTGCTCCAACTCCGTATCCGTGAGCGTCTCCGGTAAGGGCCAGCGCACGCCGGCAAGGCGGGCGCGTTCAAGGTAACCCTGTAACGTCGTCCGCCCAATCGACAGGCTGGCTGAAATTTGGCGGGTCGACAGACCCTCCGCAGAAAGACGTAAAACGTCGCGTATCTTGCGCATCGGCAATCTCTTCATCGGGCTTCCTCCGGGTCAAAAAGACCCGAACGGTAGCCGGTGGCAGATTGCCTCGCAGCATCACTTCACAGGGGTGGCCGAATACCCCGGAATCACTGGCCGGATAAAATTGGATTGGGTGGCCGGATACTTTCGGAATCGGTGGCCGGATGACCTCGGATTACGCA
>NZ_JBKOTX010000514.1:0-821 GCF_047086965.1 Roseovarius halophilus (ex Wu et al. 2025)
TGCGCCACCAAACTGAAAACGCGTAAACTCAATCAAGGATGAGCCAGAGCCTCCAAACGAAAGCACGCTCTGATGTCCCAAATTATCTGAAGACGCACAGCCACGCAGACCGGCAACATTGCCTTCATCGGGCGCCGAAGCGGATACGGTCTCATGGTCGAGATCGAACATCCGCAGAATGCGCGCACGATCTATGCCCATCTTAGCGCCACGAGCGAGACGATCGAGGTGGGTCAACGAATTGCCGCGGGTGACGATTTAGGGAGCGTCGGATCGACAGGTACCTCGACCGCACCGCATCTGCATTACGAGATCATCGTTGACGGGCAGCCTGTACCGCCACTGGCGTACGAATGGCTCGTCAAGATGTCCACTGAGCGACCGGATATCCATTCCGCCCGAATGCTACTCGACCGCGCCAAAAATGAACTGACGAGAGTGCTTGGAATTGAGCAATTTAACCGTCCCATCGAAGAAGGCTGACACCGCGTCAACGTGATCGGCGACTTCAGCTCCGGTCCGGCGAGGCGACCGGTCAGCTTTCCATCCTTCTCCCGGGACGCATTCCGGGATGCAGCGTGCGAAAACGGAGTACGTTCCGCGAAGAATCGGGAGGTCCGTGTTGCAAGAATTTGGAACTGTCGGTAATTCGCGCACGCGGCGAATGACCGTTCTGGTGAAGCCGTACGGCAGAGACGTGTCCAGCGATGAATGGTAGTTTCGGGCCGTTCGCCTACTACTTAAACGGGACGACGTTTGAATCACCGTTGGCGAAAGCGACTGCGCCTTCGTTGCGAATGGTGCTGACTGCCTCTTCAAAT
>NZ_JBKOTX010000515.1:0-795 GCF_047086965.1 Roseovarius halophilus (ex Wu et al. 2025)
CGGTGTGCGCGCCCACCTGCGCCATCAGGTCCGCGCCCCACAGTTCGGGGTTCCTGGCGGGCGAGAACCCGTCGAGGAACCACGCGTCGGCCCGGCCTGCCCAGCCCGGCAGGGTGTCTCGCGCATCACCCACGATCACCTGCAGCTCGATCCCCGGGTCCATCGCGATCACGCGCCGGCCCGCGCCCCAGCCCGCCAGCAACGGCTCAGCCACGGCCACCAGCTCGGGAAACGGCGCCAGCGCGCGTGCCATCTCGGCCGCGCGCATCGGCCACCCCTCGAAGCTGGTGAACCGCAGGCGGCCCGGCGCACCGGCCTGACGCCATGCCAGCACCGTCGTCAGGAAATTCAGCCCGGTGCCGAAACCCAGTTCGGCCACGTGGAACCCGTCCCGGAACCGCCCCGGCAGGCCGTTGCCGTCAAGGAACACGTGCCGTGTCTCGGCCAAGCCGTCCTGCAGGCTGAAATACGGATCGTCGAACCGGGTCGAGACCGGCACGGCATCCTCACGCCACTCAAGCTCGGCGCGCTGGTCCGGCATACCACGTTCCTGTAAGGCTGCTTGCGAATACGCGCGACCATGACGGGGGATCACGGGTTTGGCAATGGCGGATATAACGGTGATGGGCGCGGGCATCTTCGGGCTGTCCTGCGCGTGGTGCTGCCTGAAACGGGGCGCGCGCGTCCGCGTGATCGACCCGGGCGGGCCGGGGGCCGGTGCCTCGGGCGGGATCGTCGGCGCGCTGGCGCCGCACGTGCCCGAGAACTGGAACGACAAGAAGGCGTTCCAGTTCG
>NZ_JBKOTX010000516.1:0-793 GCF_047086965.1 Roseovarius halophilus (ex Wu et al. 2025)
GAGGCCGCGGCGGCGGTGGCGCAGGCCGGCGGCGAGACGCCCGAGGCCGGCACCGCCGACCTGATCCGAGCGGCCCTGAAACTGCTGGCGCCGAAGGGATGAGCGCGATGCACCAGCCGACACGATATCCGGGGGCCGCATGACCGACCCCGACCCGACGTTGCGCCCCGACCCCTTGCCCGAGGACGCCGATCGCAGCCTGCGGCCGCAGGCGCTGGGCGAATTCATCGGGCAGGCCGACGCGCGCGCGAACCTCGCGATTTTCATCGAAAGCGCCCGGCGCCGGGCCGAGGCGATGGATCACACGCTGTTTCACGGCCCGCCGGGGCTGGGCAAGACGACGCTGGCGCAGATCATGGCCAAGGAGCTTGGCGTCGGCTTCCGCATGACATCCGGGCCGGTGCTGGCCAAGGCGGGCGACCTCGCGGCGATCCTGACCAACCTCGAGCGCAACGACGTGCTTTTCATCGACGAGATCCACCGCCTGAACCCGGCGGTGGAGGAAGTGCTGTACCCGGCGATGGAAGATTTCGAGCTGGACCTCGTGATCGGGGAGGGGCCGGCGGCCCGCACCGTGCGCATCGAGCTGCAGCCTTTCACGCTGGTGGGCGCGACGACGCGGCTGGGCCTGCTCACGACGCCGCTGCGCGACCGGTTCGGCATCCCGACGCGGCTGCAGTTCTACACGGTCGCCGAACTGGACGAGATCGTGACGCGCAATGCTGCGCTGCTGAACGTGCCGGTGGCGCCCGACGGCGCGACCGAGATCGCCCGCCGCGCGCGGGGCACGCCG
>NZ_JBKOTX010000517.1:0-786 GCF_047086965.1 Roseovarius halophilus (ex Wu et al. 2025)
GGCCCTGCGCGCGATGGGGCCGGCAGCGGTGCTGATGAAAGGCGGCCACGCGGCCGGTGACACCTGTACGGACCTGCTGGTCACGGCCGACGGCACGCACCGGCACGACGCGCCGCGCCTGTCCACGCGCAACACGCATGGCACCGGCTGCTCGATGGCGTCGGCCATCGCGGCCGAACTGGCCAAGGGCATCCCTCTGCCCGAAGCCGTCGCGCGCGCCCGGGGGTGGCTGCACGGCGCGATCGCGGCGGCGGACAGGCTGGACGTGGGGCAGGGGCACGGCCCCGTCCACCATTTCCACGAGGTCTGGCATTGACCGGGCCGACCGTGATCCTCGGCGCGGGCGTTGCCGGGCTCTGCGTCGCGCATGAACTGACCCGGCGCGGCGTCGCGACGCGCCTTGTCGATCCGGCGGGCGGGCCCGGCGCGCATGGCTGTTCGTGGTGGGCCGGCGGGATGCTCGCCCCCGACTGCGAAAGCGAGACGGCCGAGGAGCCCGTCACCCGGCTGGGCCGCGAGGCCGCCGATTGGTGGGAGGACGCCGGGGTGCCGGTCATCCGGCGCGGCTCGCTCGTGGTGACGCTGACCCGCGACCGGCAGGAGCTTGACCGCTTCGCGCGCCGCACCACACGCCACGATCGCATCACCGGCGCCGGCCTGGCCAAGCTTGAGCCGGGTCTGGCCGGCCGCTTCGACCGCGCGCTGCACTTTCCCGGCGAGGCGCACCTCGACCCGCGGCTGGCCCTCGCCACCCTGCGGAAGACGCTCGCGGCCAGCGGGGTCGAC
>NZ_JBKOTX010000518.1:0-778 GCF_047086965.1 Roseovarius halophilus (ex Wu et al. 2025)
TCCCGCGCCGCCTATGCCGGCATGTACGGCCCCACCACGGGCGACAGGCTGCGGCTGGCCGACACCGAGCTGGTGATCGAGGTCGAGCAGGATCTCACCTAATGAGGTTTGATAGTCATGCTCCGACCGCACCGACGCTGCCGCAAAAGCGCAGTCGGACCGCTGTTATTACAACATTATTATACTTCATCAGCACTCTGGCGGTCGATGCTTTAAGCACATCGACGTTTAGTCGAGAAACCACTCGGCTTGGCGAATGTACTGTTGTTAAGGAAATCCAAAAGACAAAGTTTTTTGACGAACGTGACAGAATCGCGAACGTCAAGATTCTAGCCGGACCGATCATTAGTAATGAATTTGACCCCTTTTACCCACGGTATGCGGGTGGATCATACTTTGCCTTTGGCGGCGAACGCGTAGAAAAATATCCTAAAGAAGATTACAATGGCGAGAACCCTGATAGAATAACTGAATATGTAATTGCAACTTGCCTTGAGATAGCTGAAGAGAAGATTATTTATGTTGATCAAGACGGTGCGGATGAAGGTGGAACGTATGAAAATGAAACCTTGATGGGGTTTGGTTTTATTTTGTCTGAACCCGCGGGTGGCTATTCCGCTAATACCTTTCATACTTTTACAATTGGGTCCGGTTCTCTTCCGACTCCACCCGACGTTATCGCCCCGACGGTTGGGCTGAGCTCGAACGCGACCGATCCCCACTCCGGGGCCTTCACGGTCACGGCGACGTTTGACGAAGATGTCACTGGGTTCGAAGT
>NZ_JBKOTX010000519.1:0-762 GCF_047086965.1 Roseovarius halophilus (ex Wu et al. 2025)
CAGGAAGTGGAGGATGAGTTCCATGCAGAGATGAATGCTCTTGAAAACGCCGCGTAGGTTTTGAACAGAAAAGCCTCTCGGAAACCCGGGACGGTTCACTTTGGTCCTCACCTGCTGCGCCCACCTTGCGCCCGTGGCCGGCGAAACCTTCAGACGCAACGCAGCCGCCCGCCCGCTCAACCCTCCTTCAATGTATCTCTGAAACCGCGCTCGAAGCGCAGATTGTAACGGTGCTGACATGATCCATCCTCCCAAACAGGATGAATCACATCTAACGCCTCAAGGGAATCCCCCATGATTCAAGTTCAAGCCGAAACGCTGTATACACGCCCGCCAAGGGCGTTTTCCAGAACCCCGGTTATGACAGCTAAACAAGCGGATAACTTGCGGAACGCGGACCGGAACATTTCAGCGGAGCTGATCTGAGGGGATGTCCGGCGGCACCTTGGGCCTCCGGGTCGTTCGCTGTGCCCCTCTTGTTCAGATGAACTGGAAATCGTCCAGCGTCAGGTTTGCCGCCGCCACGTTCTCCACCAGGATCAGGTGCCCGTCCACGTTCATCTGCGCGCCGTCGGCAGTGTCGGTGATGTTCAGCGCGTCGAGGAAACCCTGCACCCCGTTGCCGCCATTGTCGATGTTGGGCGTGCCGTCCAGCGTGCTGATCGTGCGGATGAGGAAGCCGTCGGTGCCGTCCTCGTAGTCGGTGATGACGTCTTCATCGCCGTCCTTGAAGAAGTTGTAGACGAACACGTCCGCCCCGTC
>NZ_JBKOTX010000520.1:0-751 GCF_047086965.1 Roseovarius halophilus (ex Wu et al. 2025)
TGCGGCCCGGTCTGCCCGCCCGAGGGGCTCTACCTCGCCGGCGTGCACTACCCGCAAGACCCGTTCGCCTGACGGCAGGTCGCGCGGGCATCGCGACGGCGCGCGATTGTCCCCGCCCGGGGCGGCCCCGGCCCCATTGCGCCCGCCGAACGGCCCGGGTAGAACTGACCGCAGCGGTCCCGTAGCTCAACAGGATAGAGCAAGCGCCTTCTAAGCGCTAGGTTGGGGGTTCAAGTCCTCCCGGGATCGCCAATAAAGTCAATTGTCGATGGGGCATATGGGTGCGCAAAACGGCGTTTTTTGCTGCACACCGTGTCAAGCGTGAATCTGCATGGCCGCTTATAATTGTGACAAGATACTGATAATATTGGATATTATATGTGCGCCTCGTCTAATAGGAAAAACGGCGGGCGTTTTCTGGAAGCCGAAGGTCTGAGCGTTGCCGCAAGGCTCTCAAGCCAAACCGTTCTGTCCTCATGGACTCCTGACATACAGCAAGTCGGCTGGTGAGGACCAAATTCCACTGGTCGGGGCGTCATCATCGCTTCAGGTTAACAGCCACGAAGGCCGAGATGTGCACGACCGGCAGACCGATCGAGTGAGCCGACCAAGTAAACCGCACCCGTGGCGCGCTCGAAGACACGAACGGCCCTGAGCAGCCTTTCGTTGATTGCTCCAGATGCTGCGACCGCATCCCGCTTTGCGGACATTGGCTTCTGTGATCAGTGCCTCTATTATCTACCGCAGATCA
>NZ_JBKOTX010000521.1:0-744 GCF_047086965.1 Roseovarius halophilus (ex Wu et al. 2025)
CATGGAATACCAGAATGGGCAGCCCCTGCTGGGGTGCGCCCCAGCAGGGGCTCATGGCCCCCAACTCGAGCGAATTTCCAGACCTTAGGGTACAGTACCGTCCCATCTTCAGCCCGAAATTTCGCAGCACGCCACGGATCGACAGCTCAAGGTTGATGATGGCTTGCTGGATCGCCTTGCGCGCGGACAACAGCGCGCGCATTTCCTGCGCCGATATCGACTTGCAGTGGACCTGCCGGAACCAGCCCATCTGCAAAAGCCGCGCGATCCCTTCGGCATCCCGCCTGTCGGTCTTGATCGGCATCGCCTTGAGCGCGCCCTTCACCTGTCGTGTTTCCATCAGAACCGTATCGAACCCGGCCTCGGTGAGGTGCCGATGGAGCCATTGTGACAGCGGCCCGGCCTCCAGACCGACACCGACCACGGTGCCCGGCAGCGACTGCAATGCTCGTTCCAGCTCTTCGGGTTCGCTGGCCGCTGTCGTTTCTTTGATCACCTTACCATGGGACGACACCACGCAAATCGCGGTGCTTGCCAGAGAGACGTCCAAACCGATATACAGTTCCATGTCGTTGTCCTTTCTTCGCAAAGAAATTCTGGGGCGCGCCTAACCACACGACCCCGTTGACACGCCTCTGACGTGCCAGTGGGTTGGGGCACGGTTTCCTGAGACAGTTCATAGCGCTAATTTTCCATCGAAGGAGAATGGACCATGGACGACAAGAACAGCTCGACACCTGGCGC
>NZ_JBKOTX010000522.1:0-733 GCF_047086965.1 Roseovarius halophilus (ex Wu et al. 2025)
GGGGCGTGGCGGGCCGCGGCGCGGGCCACCGGCCCGGTGCCGCAGCCGACCTCCAGCAGCGTGCCGCCCTCGGGCCAGTCGAGATCGGCGAAATAGCGTTCGACGATCGCGGTCATCGCCGGGTCGTCGGCGCGGTCCTCCAGCGCCTCGACGATCTGGCCGATCATCTCGTCGCCGGCGGCGGAAACGTCCTGGAACGGGTCGGGCATTCGGGGGCTCCTTTCCGAGGGTTTGCGAAGGGTCGCGGGGGCTCAGGCGAAGCTCGCCCAGGACTTGCCGGTGATCCGCCAGCCCTCGGGCGCGCGCACGAGGGTGAAGAACTCGCGCGCGTCGCCGCCGAAGAAATCGCGCTCGTGCGTCCGGGCGAGGGCGACGTCGCCTGCGACCTCGATATCCGCGACCTCGACGCGGTGCTGCGCGCCGGTCGCGCCCGGCTCCAGCTCGGCGCCGGCCCAGTCGAACAGCGTGTCGATCGGGGCGGCCATGAGCTCGCCGCCGAAATCGCCGAACATGCCGGCATGGGCGTGAAAGGCGGATTTCAGCAGCGCGACATCGGCGGTGCGCATGCCTTCGACATAGCGCTCCAGCGTCTCGCGGATGGCGGTTTCGTCCGGTGTGGGCATGGCGCGGGCCTCCTCTTGTCTGTGCCGGGACAGGCATCGCCGATTCGCGTCGGAAAACCGTCGGACGGCCCTCAGCCGGGCAGCCCGGCGGCGCGCAGCGCCTCGGCCAG
>NZ_JBKOTX010000523.1:0-711 GCF_047086965.1 Roseovarius halophilus (ex Wu et al. 2025)
CTTCGATGACCTTGCGGATTTGACGCTGCTTATCGGGGACAACGGCTTCACGTCCTATTACCAGTGGATGATCGACGAATACGGGTTGGGGAATGTCGGATGAGGGCAAGCAAATTATTTACCGCGTTCGCAACAGCGTGCCTTTGCTTGCCCGTGGGAGCCTTGGCTTTAACCTCGACCGAGCCGCCTGATCTGACCGGCAACTTAGCAATACCGGACCCTATTGGCACGCTTGATACGGGAGTGAATACTGTTTCAGGGTCGGTGCTAGCGGAGTGTGAAGACGAAGGTAACGGTATTTTTAGGCCTAAATTTGACACTGATGATGGCGATTCCTTCGAGTTCCAAGTGCCGTCTGGAGAGCAGCTCATATCCGCCGAGTTGACAATTGCAGGTCTGAGCGGTGGAGATGTCTTTGCCCGTTCGTTCGAAGACTTAAAATTCCTGGGAGGGGTTGGAGCTGGCTCCTATGACATCCTCGATGGTCCGCCCCTGACAGGAACGCAGGACTATCAAGTTGCGCCACTTTGTCGGGATGATGCAACAATCAGTTACAATTGGGTTATCGAATTGGAAGTCTCTGGGGCATCGGACCAGACAGCCCCGACGGCCGATGCCGGGCCTGACCAGACGGGGATTGCGTCCGGGTCGTCTGCGACACTGGACGCGACCGCGTCGAGCGATCCGGATGCGGGCGACACGCTCAGCTAT
>NZ_JBKOTX010000524.1:0-700 GCF_047086965.1 Roseovarius halophilus (ex Wu et al. 2025)
GTTCGGGCCGCATCGCGCCCAGCGTCGCGCCCGCCACGGTCGAGGACGCGCGGTGCCCCGCCTCGGCCAGCGCATGTTTCAGCCCCGACACGATCAGCCCCCGCGCCACGCCCGGGTCGCGGAACCGCACCTCGGATTTCGCCGGATGCACGTTCACGTCCACCAGCGTCGGGTCGCAGTCTATGAAAAGCGCCGCCGCCGGATGCCGGTCACGGCTCAGGAAATCATGGTAGGCGGCGCGCAGCGCGCCGTGCAGCATCCTGTCGCGCACCGGCCGCCCGTTGACGAACAGGAACTGCGCCACGCCGGACCCGCGCGAATAGGTCGGCAACGCGGCAAAGCCTGTCATCCGCAGCCCGTCGCGCTCGGCCGAGATGCGCAGCGCGTTCTCGGCGAAATCGCGGCCGAGGATACGGCCCAGCCGGCCGCCCAGCGCCCCGAACATGTCGCCCGTCTCGGCATCGGCGCGGAAGCTCACGCGCCCCTCGCCCCCGCCCGAGACATCGCGCAGCACGAAGGACACGAAGGGCTCGGCCATGGCCAGCCGCTTGACCGTGTCGCCGATCGCCTGCGCCTCGGCGCGGTCGGTGCGCATGAATTTCAGCCGCGCCGGCGTGGCATGGAACAGGTCGCGCAGCGTGACCGTCGTGCCGGGGTTGCGCGCGGCGGGCCGCACGGCGCCGGCCTGTCCACCCGACAC
>NZ_JBKOTX010000525.1:0-699 GCF_047086965.1 Roseovarius halophilus (ex Wu et al. 2025)
TGCGGGGTCGGGAAATCCTGGCTGGCTTGCGCCCTGGGCCATGAGGCCTGTCGGCAGGGCAAGGTCACCCTCTACTTCCGCATGCCGCGCCTGTTCGGCGAACTGGCCGCCGCGCGCGGCGATGGCAGCTTTGAGCGCATCTTCCGCAAGATCGTGCGCGCTGATGTCCTGATCCTCGATGACTGGGGTCCGGAACAGATGACCGCCGGCCAGCGGCGCGACCTGATGGAGATCGTGGATGATCGTCATGGCCGCAAGGCAACGGTCGTCACCAGTCAACTTCCGGTGGAAAAGTGGTATGACATCATCGGCGATCCGACCTTCGCGGATGCGATCCTCGACAGGCTCGTGCATCACGCTCACCGGATCGAACTCGATGGTCCCTCGATGCGAAAAAACCCGCCGCCCGACCCCGTGGTCGAAACCAACGAGGCCACACAATGACACCCATGTCCCGCTCTGGGTTTGCCCACAGGGCCCACCCGCGCGCCCGCCGCCGCCAGCTATATGATAAGCGCTGCGCCGGGCGCGCGGGTCCCCCCATGGACAAACCCAGCCCAACCGTCGGCATTGACCCAGACGTGAAAATCACGTCATGAAGAAACCGCCTCGCAGATCACCTCACGGGGGTGGCCACATGTCATGGAATGACTGGCCACATGCGCGTGGAACAGGTGGCCACATGCCGTGGAATACCCA
>NZ_JBKOTX010000526.1:0-693 GCF_047086965.1 Roseovarius halophilus (ex Wu et al. 2025)
CCGGGCGGGCGGCCCGCGACGTCGAGGCGTTGCTGGCCGAGGCGAAGCTGGGCGGGCGCGTGGCCTTCTCGGTGATGGACGTGGCGAGCGGTGCGCCGCTGGAGGGGCATGGCACGCGCACCGGCCTGCCCCCCGCGAGCGTCACCAAGGCGATAACGGCGGTTTACGCGCTCGACACGCTGGGCCCGGAATACCGGTTCGGTACCCGCCTGATGACCGATGGCACCGTCCGCGACGGCGTGCTGCGGGGCGATCTGGTGCTTGCCGGCGGGGGGGATCCGACGCTGGATACCGACGCGCTGGCCGACATGGCCGCGCGGCTGAAGAACCTGGGCATTCACGAGGTGCGGGGCACGTTCAGGGTCTGGGCGGGGGCGCTGCCCTTCGAGCGCGAAATCGACCCCGCGCAGCCGCCCCACGCGGGCTACAACCCCGCGCTGTCGGGGTTGAGCCTGAATTTCAACCGCGTGCGTTTCGGCTGGAAGCGCAATGGCAGCGACTACACCGTGACGATGGACGCCCGGTCGGGCCGGCACCGGCCCGAGGTGCGGGTGGCACGCATGGCGCTGGCCGACCGGCGGTCGCCCGTCTACACCTATCGCGACGGCGGCAGCCATGACAGCTGGACGGTGGCGCGGGGCGCGCTGGGCAACGGCGGCGCGCGCTGGCTGCCGGTGCGCAAGCCCGCACAAT
>NZ_JBKOTX010000527.1:0-692 GCF_047086965.1 Roseovarius halophilus (ex Wu et al. 2025)
CACGTGGCCCGCATGTCATCGACCCATGCCAGCCCGGCCTGGTAGACGGACAGGTCCGCGTCGGACAGGCGCCCGGCGGCCACGGCGGCGGCCAGGTTGATCTGCGCGGTCTCGGGCAGAACGTCGAGGATGCGGCGGCGGCAGGCGGCCTTGACGGCCGTCTCGCGCAGCGCAGCCTCGCGCGCCGTGACCTCGGCCGCGGTCAGCTCGGTGATCGGCGGCGGGGTATCGTCCTCTGTCGCGGCGTCCCGGAAACGCAGCATGATGAAATGCCCCGCGGGGATGTCCGAGGGCATCCCGGCAGGATCGCAAACGCGCAGGTGCAGCGCCCCGTCATGCCGGTAGAGGTCAGCGACCCGCGCGACCGGCGCGCCGTTTTCATCCTGCGGGCAGCGCACGCGCCAGCCCGTCGCGGCCAGCGGCGGCGTGCCGGTGAGGACGTAATGCCCCGTGTCCGCGTGCCGCAGCCCCGCGCCGACCGGCTTGACCGGCTCCTCAAGGTGCGCGGCATGGACGCGCAACACCGGGGACGCCTCGAGCAGGAAGCCCGAGCCGTCGACCGTGGTGTTGGCCGTGCCCCAGAGCCTGTTGTCGGGACTCCATGTCGCCCCGCTGTCGATGCTTTCGCGCACGACCGGCGTGGCGTCGGTATCAATGAAAATGCGCGCGGTCATGTAATTGTAGGAATTCGA
>NZ_JBKOTX010000528.1:0-686 GCF_047086965.1 Roseovarius halophilus (ex Wu et al. 2025)
TATGACCTCGAGAACATCGTCAGCCCGATGCTGGCCGGGCTCCTGCTGGCGGTGGTGAGCTACAATTCCCTCTTCCTTGGAACGGTGGTGGGGTTTGCAGCTTCCGCGGTGCTGGTCGTCTCGGTCCTGCTGCCTTCGCCGAAACCGTCCGAGCCGCGCGGCATCTACGACCGCACCACGCGCGGCATCCGCATCTACCTCGCGACACCGCGCCTGCGCGGGCTGCTGGCGCTGAACCTCGCCGCCGCCGCTGCGGGTGCGATGGTGCTGGTCAACTCGGTGGTGCTAGTGCGCGGCACGCTGGGGCTGGACGCATCCGCGCTGGCATGGACGCTGTTCGCCTTCGGCGCGGGCTCGATGCTGGCCGCACTTGCGCTGCCGAAACTGCTCGACCGCGTGCCGGACCGGCCGGTGATGGTCGCCGGGGCAGCGCTCATGGTGCTTACGCTCCTTGGTCTCGCCGGAGAGGTCGCCGCCCTTGGGCTCACCTGGCCCGCGCTCCTTGGCGCGTGGCTGCTGGTGGGCCTGGGGTATTCGGCGGTGCTTACCCCCTCCGGCCGTCTGCTGCGGCGCTCCGCCCACGCAGAAGACCGCCCCGCGCTCTTCGCCGCCCAATTCGCGCTCAGCCATGCCTGCTGGCTTGTGACCTATCCGCTTTCCGGCTGGCTGATGACGCAGTTCGGACC
>NZ_JBKOTX010000529.1:0-682 GCF_047086965.1 Roseovarius halophilus (ex Wu et al. 2025)
GACTGGCACGTGGCCGAGGGCACGGGCCGGCCCGGCCGCGCCTCCCCCACCGACGGCGGCGATCCCGAACGCCCGGTCGCGCTCGATCACGGGGCCGACGGGCTGGTGATCGGCTGGCAGGACGGGGCGGAAACCGCCATCGACGCGCGCGACCTGCGCCTGTCCTGCCAATGCGCCGCCTGCCGGGACGAGATGTCGGGCAAGCGTCTGCTGGACCCGGAAACGGTGCCGCTCGATGTCGCGCCCACCCGCATCTGGAGCGTGGGCAACTATGCCATCGGCGTGGCCTTCAGCGACGGGCATTCCTCGGGCATCTATCCCTACAAGGCCCTGCGCGCCATGCGCACTCCGGAGGCCGAGGATGTCTGACACCGCGATCCGCCGGCGCATTCGCGCCACGCCCTCGCTGAACGACCCGGCGACCATGCGGTTCATCCTCGATGATCCGGTCGCGCCGGGCCGGTCGGCGGGGTTCGACAGGGCCGATGACACCACGGCGCCGCTGGCGCGGGCACTTTTCGACATCGACGGCGTGCAGCGGGTTCATGTCGCCGAGGCGACGATCCATGTCACGCTGGCCGACAGCGCCGAATGGGCCGACCGCAAGGCGCCCGTCGCGCAGGCGATCCGCGATGCGCTGGACGCGGGCGGTGATCCGCTCGGGCCGGCGCGGGGGCGCGAC
>NZ_JBKOTX010000530.1:0-661 GCF_047086965.1 Roseovarius halophilus (ex Wu et al. 2025)
GCGGCCAAGTTCCCGGCCACCAAAAGCCTCGACAGTTTCGACTTCAAGGCAATCCCCAAGCTCAACAAGATGCAGGTGCTGGAGCTGGCGCGCTGCAACTGGATCGAACGGCGCGAGAACGTGATCGCCCTCGGCCCAAGCGGCACCGGCAAGACCCACGTTGCCCTTGGCCTGGGGCTCGCTGCTTGCCAGAAAGGGATGACGGTCAGCTTCACCACCGCCGCGGCTTTGGTCAACGAACTGATGGAGGCGCGCGACGAGCGTCGCTTGCTGCGGGTCCAAAAACAGATGGCCAACGCCAAGCTGCTGATCATCGACGAATTGGGCTTCGTCCCTCTCTCCAAAACCGGGGCCGAGCTGCTCTTTGAATTGATCTCGCAACGCTACGAGCGCGGGGCTACGCTGATCACGAGCAACTTGCCCTTCGATGAATGGACGGAAACCTTCGGCACCGAGCGCCTCACCGGGGCGCTGCTCGACCGGCTGACCCACCACGTCAACATCCTCGAGATGAATGGCGAGAGCTATCGACTGGCCCAAAGCCAAGCGCGAAAAGCCACCAAAACCTCCTGACCGACAATCCATCACTTGGCCCTCACGGGCCAAGGCGGCCAGTCAACCGCCAGCTATTTGGGGAGCGCGGTCGACTGGCCGCCAGCAC
>NZ_JBKOTX010000531.1:0-651 GCF_047086965.1 Roseovarius halophilus (ex Wu et al. 2025)
CGGCACCCCGGCGCGCCGTGCCTCGCGCAGCGCCTCGAGCCCCTCGCGCGCCAATGCGCGCACCCCGTCGTGCGTGCCATCCACCAGCGGTATCCGGCCCGCCTTTTCCAGCGCGGGAACCGCGCGCAGCCAGCTCGCGAGGCCGAGCGCGTAGCCCGCGCGCTGCAACGGATCTTCCGGCCCGTCACCCAGCCCGAGCGCGGCCGTCACCACGAGGTTTCCCGACGTTTTGCCGATGTAGTCTCGGAAATGCGCGATGTCCTCGAACGGCTCGCGGTAGATGTCCCACCGCCGCGCCTCGACCAGCGCATCCAGACGCGCCGCGCCGCCCGGGTCCAGCATCCGGGACAGGGGGGTGGCCACCTCGTGCCGGCGCACCGGGCCGCCACGGCGCATCTCGTCAAGCGCGTCCCGCCACCATTGCAGGCGCATCTCGGCGATCATGCTTTCCTGCGTGACCCACGGCGCCCGCGCCACTTCGAGATTGAAGGCATGGACGGCGAAAAGCACCGCGCGCGCCGCCGGCGGCGCCGCCATGACCGCGCGGAACCTGTCCGGCGCGCCCCGCTGCACAAGCTCTGCGCAGCCCTGTATGTCTTGATCGAAAGCCATGCTGCAACCTTATGGCGGCGGGGCGGCGCGGCAAGCCCC
>NZ_JBKOTX010000532.1:0-642 GCF_047086965.1 Roseovarius halophilus (ex Wu et al. 2025)
TCTGCCGATCGCCCCCGCGACCTTCTACAGGCATGCCGCCATTGCCCGCAGACCCGAGCTGGCCTCGGACCGTGCCCGGCAGGACGTGCAGGATTTCGAGAAGATCGAGGCGACGCACGGCAAGAGCCGGGGGCGCTACGGGGCCCGCAAGATCTGGCACCAGCTTCGGCGTGACGGGCATGACATCGCGCGTTGCACCGTGGAGCGGCTGATGCATCTTCATGGATTACAAGGGGTTGTGCGCGGCCAGAAGAAGACAACCATCCCCGATCCGGCGCAGCCCTGCCCGGATGACAAGGTCAACCGGCAGTTCGTGGCGACCATGCCCGACCAGCTCTGGGGCGAGCCCCTGTCCGCCACTGGTCCGAGGACAGTGGGCGAGCGACTTCACCTATGTGTCGACATGGATGGGCATGGTCTCGTTCGGGGCGCTTACGCCGCGCCCCCGGCGCGACGGTCGCCCCTCACCCTTCATCATCGATGTCTTCGCGCGCGCTCGCCATTGTGCTTGAACCAATGGCGCACCAATGGCTCTCCGTGGGCTGGCGCGTCTCGACCTCGATGACCACCGTTCGCGATCGCGCTCGAACCTGTGGCGCGCTGATCGCTCACTGTGCTCGATGCGTTGAACCAGGCCATCTG
>NZ_JBKOTX010000533.1:0-638 GCF_047086965.1 Roseovarius halophilus (ex Wu et al. 2025)
GATGTCGCGGACTACGCGTGGGTCGCGGAGGGCGGCCGGATCAACTTCGACCTGCACGCCCATGGCGACGGCCAGTCCATCGACTACGACCGGGGCCGCGGCGCGACCGACGGCGCAGGCAGCATCGAGGCGCCCTTCCCGGGCGAGCACGGCTGGTTCTGGCGCAACCGTGACGATGCCGACGTGACCGTCACGCTGCAACTGCGCGGCGCCTACAGCGAGATAGTGAGGAGCGAGTGAACAGTTGGCACCTGCGGGAGACCGCAGGTGCCTACACCGTTCGCTCTATCAGTGCAGTCTTGGGCGGGAATATTCTCGGAAATCTCGCCCAACATGCGCCAAGGCACGACCGAACTCGATCGAAATGTGAACATGAGGCGCACGCGATGGCGCGCCACCAATTTAAGTTGCGCTTAGATCGTTGGCATCCATCACTGGGCAGTCCCAATAAGCTCTTCGAACGACGGCATTGGTCGGCGCTGCAGGCATCGGCGCTGATCGCGGAGTCGGTGATTTGGGCTCGGGGCCGCCATTTGATACCGTCGCAACTTCGCAACTCACGGCCCCTTCCCGATGTCCGCTTTTCCTGCCTGGGCCAACTTGCCACGCCAACGCGGCGAAGGTCCGTTGTCCGCCCT
>NZ_JBKOTX010000534.1:0-638 GCF_047086965.1 Roseovarius halophilus (ex Wu et al. 2025)
GCGCGGGCGAGCGGCCCGAGTTCCTGCGCCAGGCCGCCCTGCTGGCCGAGGCCTGGGGCGCGCCGCTGGTCGCCGAGCCGGGGCGGCACCATTTCGACGTTATCGACGGGCTGGCCGGCGCCGATCACCCCCTCACGCGGAGGCTGGCGGGCGACTGACAGGGCGATTGGCGCTTGGCGGCACGAAAATCTCGCGCCGGGCCACGCGCTCAGCCGCGCTGGCGCCTTTCTGCCGCTGACCCTGCTTGGGTCACGTGCGATTTGACCAGACGCCCTGCACCATGCCCCGCTACCCGCCCACGTCCCCAGGCGCGACCGATACGGATTTGACGATGGCGTGCAGCGCCGTGCCCTCGGCCAGCTCCAGCACCCTGACCGAGCGTTCGGTGATCCGCGCCAGCAGACGCCCCGCGGGCGTGTCCAGCGCCACCATGACCCCCGGCCCGGCCCCCGGCCGCACCTCGGCCACTCGGCCCGGCAGAATGTTGAGCGCCGAGAGCCCCTCGGGCCGCCCCCGCGACAGGATCACGTCATGGGCGGCGATGCGCAGCCGCAGCGCGGTGCCCGCCGCGCGGTCGATTCGAGGCAGGAACAGCCGTTGCCCGCCCGCCTCAAGCTCCGTCAGCCCATCGTCGTGAT
>NZ_JBKOTX010000535.1:0-636 GCF_047086965.1 Roseovarius halophilus (ex Wu et al. 2025)
TTCCGGCAGTCCGACCTGCGGGGCGGGGCCAACGGCGCGCGCATCCGCCTTGCCCCGCAGAAAGACTGGGAACCGAACGCTGCGCGAACTCGGCGATCTGGACATGGCCGCGCAGGCGCACCGGCGCGCCCTTGCCGCCACGCGCGACACGCGCGATACGCCACGGCGCGCCGAGGCGCATTTGTCCCTCGGGGTGATCGCGGCCGCCCGGGGGCAAAGCGCGCCGGCCCGGGCCGCCTATCGGCGCGCGATGGCGCTGCACCCCCGGAACATGCAGGCGCATCTTAACTTCTCGCACCTGCATGATTACACGGCGGACGACCCGCACCTGGCGCAGCTGCGTCAGCTCGCGCGGCAGGACGGCGACATGCCCCTTGCCGATCGCGCACGGCTTCACTTCGCGCTGTTCAACGCGCTCGACCAGATCACCCCGGGCAGCGACACGGCATTCGACTGTCTTGAGCGGGGCAACAGCCTGCGCCGCGCGGCACTGCGCCACGATCCGCACCGCGACGCGGCGCTCTTCGCATGGCTCGGCCGGATGGCGGAGGGGCTGCCGCGCAACACCGTGCCGCCACCGGCGGGCACACCGCGCCCGGTTTTCATCGTCGGGCTGCCGCGCTCGGGCACCACGCT
>NZ_JBKOTX010000536.1:0-633 GCF_047086965.1 Roseovarius halophilus (ex Wu et al. 2025)
TTCGCAAGATTTTGGCGTTCTCGACGCCGCCGGGCTACCGGCGCACGAAGGAGATCAAGCGTCCCAAGCTTGATGGGTTTACGGAGATCATCGACGGCTGGCTTGAAGGGGACAAGAATGTGCCCCGCAAACAGCGCCACACGGCGAAGCGGATCCACGAGCGGCTCAAGGCGGAACACAAGTTCACCGGCGGCTATACGATCATCAAGGACTACGTTCGGCAGCGTGAACGACGCACCCGTGAGATGTTCGTGCCGCTGGCGCATCCGCCGGGCCATGCGCAAGCCGATTTTGGCGAAGCGTTGGTTGTGATCGGGGGTGTCGAACAAAAGGCCCACTTCTTCGTCCTGGATTTGCCGCACAGCGATGCCTACTTCGTGCGGGCCTACCCGGCGGCGACGGCGGAGGCCTGGATGGACGGGCATGTGCATGCCTTTGCCTTCTTTGGCGGGGTGCCTCTGTCGGTTCTCTACGACAACGACCGTTGCCTAGTCTCGAAGATCCAGCCGGATGGCACACGGGTCCGCGCTACGCTGTTCAGCGGGCTGCTGTCGCACTACCTGTTCCGAGACCGCTACGGGCGGCCGGGCAAAGGGAATGACAAGGGCAATGTCGAGGGGATGGTGGGCTATG
>NZ_JBKOTX010000537.1:0-626 GCF_047086965.1 Roseovarius halophilus (ex Wu et al. 2025)
CCGTGAAGCTCTCCCCACCGAGGACCACGCCGACATGTTCCCAGCGGCTGTAAACCATGACGAAGTGGTAAAGCAGATGCGGGAATGGCTGCCCCGCGATCGTGACGCGCAGCTCTTCGGCGTGGGTGAAGTCGGACTGGGCCATGTATCCCGGCTCCGGTGTCTGGCGGAAGATGATGTCGCGCTCGGGGCCGTTCAGAGCCCGCCACTGCCGCACACGCCGCTCCAGGGTGCGCCGGATACGATCATCGGGGAATGCCAATGGGTGCTCGCTCTGGAGATGGCGCAACAGGGTGACGGCCTGCACGGTGCTGTCGGTCTCGAGCAAGGGGAGCAGGTCGCCCTCCCAATAGCCTTCGAGGGGATCGGCCACCGTGCGCCCATGAAGGATCTTGCGCTTCGAGGGCGGTGTCGGGTCCGCATCGAAACGCCGGGCGGTCCGTTCGCTGAACCCGGCACGGGCAGCCGCGGTGCGCTGACTGTGTTTCTGGAGGTCGGTCATGTATACTCTCACTTGCTGGTCCGTGACGGATTTGTAGGCCAACCCGGGTCCTCCGTTTGACGGCAGAAGACCCCGGCTTACCAACCCGCAGCGACCAGCACCTATTCCTGAAATCAATCAGGCC
>NZ_JBKOTX010000538.1:0-617 GCF_047086965.1 Roseovarius halophilus (ex Wu et al. 2025)
CGATCATCTGGCGCGCATAGAGCGGCAGCCCCACGGTGTTGGCGGTCTCCAGAAGGTTGGCCGGCCCGCCATAGGTGGTGAAGGTGTCGAAGGTGCCCATCGGGAAGGCAATGCCCTCGCCCACGGGGATCAGGCGCTCCGAGGTGCCGTTCGAGAGCGTGACGGAGCCGTTGTATTCCTCGAAGAGGATGCCTGCGAAGGGAAAAGCGCGGCGCATGTCGTCGCGCAGCGGCTGGCCGCCGGTGGCCGCGTAGAACTTGTAGGCGTCCTCGATCTTGGGATGGCTGATCAGCTTGTCGAAGAACTCCGAGCTGACCAGCGCATGGGCGGTGGTCATGGTCTCGCCCAGCAGGTTGTCCTCGATGCCGCGCAGCACATTACGCACCTTGGCCTGGATGTTGGTGCCTGCGGTGCCAAAGACGAAGTCGACGGAGATCCGGGTGAGCCCGAACTCGGTGAAGTAGTCGTAGAGCGTGGTGCCGGCGCCGTCCTTCACGATGCCGCGCAGGGCGTTCATCTCCATGTATTCGCGGGTCTGGGCATGCTTGCGGCGCATCAGCGTCAGCTTGCGGTTCATCACCTCGACCAGGGGATCGGCGGCGTCCGAGACGCCCAGC
>NZ_JBKOTX010000539.1:0-591 GCF_047086965.1 Roseovarius halophilus (ex Wu et al. 2025)
GATGCCGGGCCTGACCAGACGGGGATTGCGTCCGGGTCGTCTGCGACACTGGACGCGACCGCGTCGAGCGATCCGGATGCGGGCGACACGCTCAGCTATGCGTGGACGCAGACGGATAGCTCGGGTCGAACCGTCACCCTATCGGATTCGGAGGCCGCGCAGCCCACGTTTGCAGCACCGACGCTGGGGGCGAATGACGCGGCGGTGACGCTGACCTTCGAGCTCGTCGTGACGGATGACAAGGGCAACGCATCCTCAGCGGACACGGTTGATATTACCGTCACCCCGCCGGCCAACACGGCGCCGACGGCGGATGCCGGGCCTGACCAGACGGGGATTGCGTCCGGGTCGTCTGCGACACTGGACGCGACCGCGTCGAGCGATCCGGATGCGGGCGACACGCTCAGCTATGCGTGGACGCAGACGGATAGCTCGGGTCGAACCGTCACCCTATCGGATTCGGAGGCCGCGCAGCCCACGTTTGCAGCACCGACGCTGGGGGCGAATGACGCGGCGGTGACGCTGACCTTCGAGCTCGTCGTGACGGACGACAAGGGCAACGCATCCTCAGCGGACACGGTTGATATTACC
>NZ_JBKOTX010000540.1:0-591 GCF_047086965.1 Roseovarius halophilus (ex Wu et al. 2025)
CTGCCAGACCGGTTGGCCCCACAGGCCTTTGACCAATCCACTGTCGGAGACACCCGGAACCTGATCCGCGCCGCGATCCGCGAGGTGCTCGATGATCTCGCGCAGCCAGACATTGACCTTGAAACCGACCCTGAGATTGACCGGCTCACCGACCCTGAAACGGACAGTGGAGACCGCCCTGGCGGTACTGAAGCCACCGCCGGACCTGACGATCAGCGACTGGGCCGACCAGAACAGAAGGCTGAGCTCTGAGGCCAGCGCCGAACCTGGCCAGTGGCGGACCGCCCGTGCCGAATACCAGCGCGGGATCATGGACGCGATCTCTGATCCGGCGGCGGAAACCGTCGTGATCATGTCGAGCAGTCAAATCGGTAAGTCGGAGTCGATCTTGAACATGGTTGGCTATCATATCGACCACGATCCCGCCCCGATCATGGTGGTGATGCCCACTGAGCGCGATGCGGAAACCTGGTCGAAGGACCGGTTCTCGCCGATGGCGCGGGACACGCCGTGTTTGCAAGACAAGATCGCCAACCCGAAGTCGCGCGATGGCAACAACAAGATCCTGCACAAGCGGTTTGCGGGCGGGCA
>NZ_JBKOTX010000541.1:0-585 GCF_047086965.1 Roseovarius halophilus (ex Wu et al. 2025)
CGCGTCCGTCCGCGACGTTACGATCTGGTGTTCCAACGACTATCTCGGCATGGGCCAGCACCCGGATGTGCTGGCGGCCATGCACCAGGCGCTCGATACCGTCGGGGCCGGGGCCGGGGGCACGCGCAACATTTCCGGCACCACGCATCATCACGTGCTGCTGGAACGCGAACTGGCCGACCTGCACGGCAAGGACGCGGCGCTGCTGTTTACCTCCGGCTACGTGTCCAACTGGGCCACGCTGGGCACCCTGGGCGCGAAGATTCCGGGGTTGGTGATCCTGTCGGACGCGCTCAACCATGCCAGCATGATCGAGGGCATCCGCCATTCCGGGGCGCGGAAAGTCATCTGGAAGCACAATGACCTCGACGACCTGGAGGCGCATCTGCAGGCACTGCCAGCCAATGCGCCCAAGCTTATCGCCTTCGAGAGCGTCTATTCCATGGATGGCGACATCGCGCCGATTCGCGAAATCTGCGACCTGGCCGAGCGCTACAATGCCATGACCTATCTCGACGAGGTCCATGCCGTGGGCATGTACGGCCCGCGCGGCGGCGGCATCGCCGAGCGCGAGGGGCTGATGGA
>NZ_JBKOTX010000542.1:0-583 GCF_047086965.1 Roseovarius halophilus (ex Wu et al. 2025)
CGCCCACCTCCAACAGCTCGGCCACGGCCTTCACCGGCATCGCGCGCACCAGCGCGATCACGAAGGCGTCGAAAAGCTGCGTGAAGCCCGAGCCGCTGCGCGCCCAGGGCACCGTCACCTGCCGGGTCTTGCCGCACTCGCGGCAGGCGACCCGCGGGACCGCGGCATGGATGATGGCCTTGTGCTCGAAGAACCGCAGGTGTTCCCAGCTGCGCCGCCGCGTGTCGTGAACCGGCTGGTCCGCCGCGCCGCAGGACGGGCAGGTAAACCGGCTGCTAGGCTTGAACGTGACCTCGAAATCGATCTGTTTCATGGCCGCGTCAAACGCCACATCATCGACATACCACGGCGCCTCCAGCCCAAGCGCCATCGTGAAAAGGCTCGTCTCCGGCTCCATTCCGCCCTCCATCGTTCAGAACGGCCGAAGGCTACTCAAGAACCACGTGCAGGCCAACACCACCCGGCGCGTCCGCCGCTGCGATGGTTGAGGTCTACGCGCCGGACGCGCCTACCGGACGCACAAAATGTAGGGCCCGCTCAAGCCTCGATGACCCAGGCAACCCACACAAATCGAGAAGGGACC
>NZ_JBKOTX010000543.1:0-581 GCF_047086965.1 Roseovarius halophilus (ex Wu et al. 2025)
TGTCACATCCCGGAAGGTGGTATGGCTGTTTCTTGAACAGCTCGGGCTTGAGTTTGTGCCAGCCCTTCATCGCCTGCAAGGGCGTCTTGCTGCCCAAGGCTGATTGCGGGAGCTGCTGGTTGTAGAGCCAGACGTAGCGGTGCAGCGTCGTCTCCAGCTCCTCGCCGGATCGGAAATGGTGGCTTTGCAGCACCTCCTCGATGCGACCGTTGAAGCGCTCGACCATGCCATTGGTCTGGGGTGACTTCGGCGGGGTGAGGCGGTGCTCGATACCGAGGTCTTTGCAAAGTGTGTCGAACTCGTGCGCCCCGGTTGCAGCGCGTTTGCGCAGGCCGAAGAGGCGATCGGTGAACTCCTTGCCGTTGTCGGTCAGAATGGTGCGGATGCGCATTGGGCAGGCGCGCTCCAGGTCGCGCAGAAAGCGCCGCGCATTGGCTGCGGTCTTGGCCTTGAAGACCCGGATGAAGACCCAGCGTGTCGCGCGATCGATCGCCACGAACAGGTAGCGCCGCGAGGTCTCATCAGCCATCTGAGGCAGATACTTCACGTCGATGTGGATGTAGCCCGGCTCATAAGCCTTG
>NZ_JBKOTX010000544.1:0-560 GCF_047086965.1 Roseovarius halophilus (ex Wu et al. 2025)
CTCCGGCAAGATCATGCGCCGCATCCTGCGCAAGATCGCCGAAAACGACTACGACGCCCTCGGAGATACATCAACACTCGCAGACCCCTCCGTCGTCGACGACCTCATCGAAAACAGAATGAACACCTGATCCGACCGCAGTGCGATCGCATCGCGGGGGCCGTGCAGCGCGCGGCCCCGGCCATTCCGGGACAGGGCGTTACGGTCACCGGAGAGATCAACGGGGCCAAAATCGTGCGGTGTTGCTTTCCACCGTCGTTTGGTTGGTGTATGCGCCCCGCAGCGTGGTGATCCAGCCGCGCAGTTGATATCCCCTGGCGACAGACAACCGGCTGAGGACAGAATGACAAAGAATACGCCGCACGAGACCGACGTGAGCTTCATCCAGGCGTTGGCGGAACTCCTGCGCGAAAACGACCTGACCGAGCTTCAGGTCAAGCGCGACTACGCCGAAAACGACAGCCTGAACGTCCGTGTCAGCCGCCAGGGTTCCGGGCCAGCGATCCTCGCGCCCATAGATGCCGCGGCCCGGGGCATCGTGGCGTTGGCGCAGCTGACGC
>NZ_JBKOTX010000545.1:0-557 GCF_047086965.1 Roseovarius halophilus (ex Wu et al. 2025)
GTAGCCCTCGCCGGAAAACGGCGAGGCGGCAATCACCGCCTCAATGTGGGTCAAAAGATGGGCGTCACTGCACGCACCCTGCGGCCCCCGTCGCTTCGGAGCACGCCCCGCGTTGGCGGCCTCGGCGCCATCTGTCGCAGAACGATGCCGGTAGACTGTCGATCGGGGCACGCCCCAGGTCCTGCAGATGCGGGACATACCAAAGCGGCGGTGCGTGGAGATCGAATGCGCCCGACTCATTTCTTCGATCTCCGCCGGGCCAAAGGGCGGCCGCCCTCCAGCTTGTCGATCTTGGCGTAGAGCAGTTCATTGTCCATGGTGATCTCGCCCACCTTGGCCTGCAGCCGCGCGATCTCTTCATCACGGGCGTCACGCTCGCGCTCCTTCAGCGCGCTCTCCGCCCCCATCAGGACCTTGTCGCGCCACTCTGTCAGGCGGTGAACCGGAACGTTCTCCTCCCGAGAGACCGCTTCGAGGCTCTCCCCGCGCAGCAGACGTTGTACAATCGCTAGTTTCCGTTTCGCCGAAAAGCGCTTCGCACCACCGGCCACGGCCCC
>NZ_JBKOTX010000546.1:0-553 GCF_047086965.1 Roseovarius halophilus (ex Wu et al. 2025)
CCCAGGACCTTCAGATAGGTGAAGTCGGTCTGCCACAGCTCGTTGGGGCGCGTGGTTTTATCCCGGAACTCATTGGCTGCCTTCATTACGATATGCGTCGGAGCTGTTACCAAGTCTTCTGTCTTCAAGATGCGGTAAACCGATGATTCCGATACAAAATACTGCTTCTCATCAGTATATTTCACCGCCAGCTCACGCGGGGTCAGTTCCTCATGCTCGAGCGCAAACTCGATGATATCCGCCCGGGTCTCATCCGCGAGGCGGTTCCACACAGACCCCGGATGGGGCGGCGTGTCCTCGAGCGCGTCAAGCCCACCCTCGGACCAGCGATCATACCAGCGGTAATAGGTCGTACGTGGGATGCCGAGCATGGCCAGCGTCTGACGAGCGGGCAGATGCGAGGCTTCGACGGTGCGGATGATCTCCAGCTTTTCCGATGCAGGATACCTCATGCCTCGCACTCCCCATCCCCGATCATACTTTTTTTGAGCAGACGGTTTTCCAGAGTCAGATCGGCAACGACCTCCTTGAGCGCAGCCGATTCCGAGCGCAG
>NZ_JBKOTX010000547.1:0-538 GCF_047086965.1 Roseovarius halophilus (ex Wu et al. 2025)
GGGCGCGTGACCCCGGCCGTGGCGGCGCGCGAGATGCTGGCGCAGGTCGGCGGCTAGGTGCCCGGCGCCCTCCCCGTCGGCGGCGCGTCGGTATGCCATCGGTACCAAAGGGGTTCTCGTGCCCCCGGTCGCGCCTGCTTAAGACGGCGGGCCGGGCGCAAAAATCCGCACGGATTTTTCCCCGGAAAATTGACATTTTCCGGCGCCTGCGGCGCGGGTATTTTGGCCGAGAAGAAGGGCGGGGTGCGCGCCCTGTCAGCCGGTGCGCGGCGCGGCGGCGCGGCGGAGACGGTCATTGATCGCCCGGCCGAGGCCGTGATCGGGAACCGGGGAGACGGCGATGGTTCGCGCGCCGCGCGCGTCCAGCGCGTGGAGGTGATGGAAGAGGTTCGCGGCTGCCTCGGTCAGGTCGCCCGTCGGCGACAGGTTGAGGTCGCAGGCTACCGGGCCGAAGCCAAGCATCGCTTCGTCGGGCTGCGCGGCCTCGGCGCCGAGCCGGACGCGCGCGCCGGGCGCGTAATGGGAGGCGAGCTGTCCC
>NZ_JBKOTX010000548.1:0-529 GCF_047086965.1 Roseovarius halophilus (ex Wu et al. 2025)
CATGCTTGAGATCCTCACTGAGCGCACCTACCGCCACCTGTTCCTCGCGCAGGTCGTGGCACTGCTCGGCACGGGGCTGGCCACGGTGGCGCTCGGGCTACTCGCCTACGATCTCGCCGGGGATGGGGCTGCGATGGTCCTGGGCACGGTCTTCACGATCAAGATGGTGGCCTATGTGGGCATCGCGCCCATCGCCGGGGCCTTTGCCGACAAGGTAAACCGCCGCGCGCTTCTCGTGGGGCTCGATCTGGTGCGCGCAGCCGCGGCGCTCTGCCTGCCCTTCGTGACAGAGGTCTGGCAGGTCTACGCCCTGATCTTCCTACTGCAATCGGCCTCGGCGGCCTTCACGCCGACCTTCCAGGCGACGATCCCCGACGTGCTGCCCCAGGAGGCGCGCTACACTCGCGCGCTGTCTCTGTCGCGTCTGGCCTATGACCTCGAGAACATCGTCAGCCCGATGCTGGCCGGGCTCCTGCTGGCGGTGGTGAGCTACAATTCCCTCTTCCTTGGAACGGTGGTGGGGTTTGCA
>NZ_JBKOTX010000549.1:0-529 GCF_047086965.1 Roseovarius halophilus (ex Wu et al. 2025)
TGCAAACCCCACCACCGTTCCAAGGAAGAGGGAATTGTAGCTCACCACCGCCAGCAGGAGCCCGGCCAGCATCGGGCTGACGATGTTCTCGAGGTCATAAGCCAGCCGCGAGAGCGACAGCGCCCGGGTGTAGCGCGCCTCCTCGGGCAGCACGTCGGGGATCGTCGCCTGGAAGGTCGGCGTGAAGGCCGCCGAGGCCGATTGCAGCAGGAAGATCAGGACGTAGACCTGCCAGACCTCTGTCACGAAGGGCAGGCAGAGCGCCGCGGCTGCGCGCACCACGTCGAGGCCCACCAGAAGCGCGCGGCGGTTCACTTTGTCGGCGAAGGCCCCGGCGATGGGCGCGATGCCCACATAGGCCACCATCTTGATCGTGAAGACCGTGCCCAGGACCATCGCGGCCCCTTCACCGGCGAGATCGTAGGCGAGCAGCCCGAGCGCCACCGTGGCCAGCCCCGTGCCGAGCAGTGCCACGACCTGCGCGAGGAACAGGTGGCGGTAGGTGCGCTCAGTGAGGATCTCAAGCATG
>NZ_JBKOTX010000550.1:0-526 GCF_047086965.1 Roseovarius halophilus (ex Wu et al. 2025)
GAGAACAACCTGCTCGCACCGCAGCGCCCTGTCCAGCGCGATGCCCATCCGCATGATGGCACCATCGTCACCGACAAGGTGGACGAGGTCTGGGGCACAGACATGACCCAGACGGTCACCACTGGTGAGGGGCGCGCTTATGTGTTCATCGCGGTCGATCATTGCTCGGGTGAGTTCATCGGCACCCATGCCTCATCAAGCGCAAGCCGGTGGGAGGCCCTGGAGCCGGTCCGGCAAGGCGTCATCCGCCACTTCGGTGGCGTGGGGCCGAACGTGGCCAAGGGCTTGACCCTGCGCCACGACCACGGCTCGAACTATATGGCGCACGACTTCCGGACCGAGGTCGAATGCTTCGGCATCGTCAGTTCACCGGCCTTCGTTCGACAGCCCGAGGGCAACGGAGTGGCCGAGCGCGCCATCCGCACCCTCAAGGAGCAACTGCTCTGGGTGCAATACTTCGAGACCGTCGAAGACTTGCGGCAGGCGCTGGCCAGCTTTGCGGCCGAATACAATGCCTCATGGCTAC
>NZ_JBKOTX010000551.1:0-526 GCF_047086965.1 Roseovarius halophilus (ex Wu et al. 2025)
CCCGGCGTGGCCGTGGCCATCGCGTCGGCGCGGGGCCGGGCGGCGGGCGGCGCGTCGAGCACGGCGACATCGGCGGAATGAACCTGATGCACGGAGACGAGGCTGTCCGGGGCCACCTCCATCGCGTCGGCCACGCGGCCGCGGTTGATCGCGACGATCTCGGCTTGGTCCGATGATCCCTGCCCGCAGTTCAGCCCGGAGAACACGCCCGATGACGCCCCGCCCTTGCGGGTGAAGAACCCGTGGCGCATCGGCGCGAGGCTGTCGGCGGTGATGATCTCCAGCGTCATGGCTCCAGTCCGGGTGGCGGGGCGTGGCCCTCGGGGAACAGTCCCAGTACCTTGAAGAGGGTCCCCATTTCGTCGGGATGGGTCAAGCGCCGATGTGCGGCCACGTGCGCCTTGAGCGCGTCGCCCTCCAGCCGGCGGGCAAGCGATTGCGCGCGCGCCGTGATGCCCAGCCGTTCAAGGAACACGCCCTGCGTGGCCAGCCGGCTGTGCGCGGCGGGCGCGGCGGCCTTGGCCAG
>NZ_JBKOTX010000552.1:0-523 GCF_047086965.1 Roseovarius halophilus (ex Wu et al. 2025)
TCCACGAGAAGTTCGCCGCCGACGCCTTGCTGCGCCAGGGGCATGCGGAGGCGGCGCTCGCCCGCGCCGCGGCCCTGCTGGAGGGCGACCGGCAGCCCTGGGGCCACCACGACATCGCGCGGTTCTGCGAGACGGTCCTGCACCAACAGGGGCGACCCGAGGAGGCCTACCGGCGTTTCGGGCTGCCCTCGGCGTCGGGCAACACCTGGCTCGCCATGTGGCGCGACCTGGTGAAGCGTTACCCCGAGCGCGACCCACGTGAGGTTCTGGAGGACCTGATCGATTGGCATGGCCGCAAGGGCAAATGGTTCGCCGCGGCCAAGAGCGCGGGATATCTCGACATCGCGCTGGACTGCGCCGCGGCCCCCGAGGCCGCGCCGGCCACCCTCGTCCGGGCGTCGCGGGATTTCGCCACACGCGAGCCTATCTTCGCCGCCAGGGTGGCGCTGCACGCCGTCGCGCACCTGCTCGCCGGCCGCGGCTACGATGCAAGCCCGCGCGACATCGACGCGGCGATCGATCA
>NZ_JBKOTX010000553.1:0-520 GCF_047086965.1 Roseovarius halophilus (ex Wu et al. 2025)
GGGCCAGGTGAGCCGCTCGTCATCGACCGAGACGGCGAGCACGCCCTGTTCGCGCCAGCCCTCGCGCTTGACCTTTTGGGGGTCGCGGCGGTGGCCGCCATAGCCTTTCGGTGTGAACTGCATCCCGGTCATGCCACACCTCCCTGCGTCTCGATCGCCCAGAGCAGGATGGCGATGGCATCGGCCTCGTTGTCGTCGACGGGCGAGAACCCGCGGTCGCGCGCCGCGTCGATCATCGCCTGCTTGTTCGCATTGCCGCGGCCGGTGGCGTATTTCTTGATCGTGGGTTGGGGCACGGTTTCCTGAGACAGTTCATAGCGCTAATTTTGGCTTCTTCGCGGATTGTGTGGGTTTGCAGGTTCTGGATCAGGTCGCGACCAGACCACATGTTGTTTCGTAGGGTGATGCGGGGAGGTGCGTGAGCCGGCCGGCTACGAGGTAGGCCATGTTGATGAAGTTCCGTGTCGTGCGATAGCCTCGGGCGCGGGCCTTGGCCGCCTGGATCAGGCCGTTGATGGCT
>NZ_JBKOTX010000554.1:0-514 GCF_047086965.1 Roseovarius halophilus (ex Wu et al. 2025)
CCCGAGGAGCAGATCCTGATTGGCGACGAGACCTTCCTGATCCAGGGCGCGCCGCGCCGGGATCGCGAACGCCTGGTCTGGACGCTGGACTTGCAGCCCGCATGAAACTCGGCCTCGACATATCTGCCGATCTTGGGGCGGCCATGGCCGCCGAGGTGAAAGCCGGTGAAAAGGCCGTAACCGCCGCCATGCGCGCCGCGGGGACCGGGCTCAAGACTGATTGGCGCGGGCAGATCACCGGGGCGGGGCTCGGCCAGCGGCTCTCCCGCACGATACGGTCCGAGCAATACCCCAAGGGCCAGCCGAGCCTGAACGCCGCTGCGCTGGTCTGGTCGAAAGCGCCGCAGATCATCCGCGCGCATGGCACCGGCCCGCTGATCCGCTCGAAAGACGGATTTTACCTTGCGATCCCGACGCAAGCCGCCGGGCGTGGTCGCGGTGGGGCACGGCTCACGCCGGGAGAATGGGAACGGCGCCGGGGCCTGCGCCTGCGCTTCGTCTATCGCCGGCGCGG
>NZ_JBKOTX010000555.1:0-513 GCF_047086965.1 Roseovarius halophilus (ex Wu et al. 2025)
ACCGCCGAGGGCGGCGACGGGGCCGACAATATCCTGGGCGGTAACGGCACCGACATGCTCAGCTATGCCGGGGACAGCGCCGGCGTCACCGTGAAGCTCTACAACGGCACCGCCAGCGGCGGCCATGCCGCCGGCGACAGCTTCTCGGGTTTCGAGAACCTCGAGGGCGGCAGCGCGGAGGACTACCTCACCGGCGACACCACCGACAACCTCGTCCGCGGCAATGCCGGGGACGACTACATCAACGTCGGCAGCGGCGATGATACCGCCGAGGGCGGCGACGGGGCCGACAATATCCTGGGCGGTAACGGCGCCGACATGCTCAGCTATGCCGGGGACAGCACAGGCGTCACCGTGAAGCTCTACAACGGCACCGCCAGTGGCGGCCATGCCGCCGGCGACAGCTTCACCGGCTTCGAGAACCTCGAGGGCGGCAGCGCGGACGACTACCTCACCGGCGACACCACCGACAACCTCGTCCGCGGCAATGCCGGGGACGACTACATCAACGTC
>NZ_JBKOTX010000556.1:0-511 GCF_047086965.1 Roseovarius halophilus (ex Wu et al. 2025)
GCCCGGGGTTTTAATATCGGTATTTGGTACCTCCTGTCTGTCGACTTTTGTGCATGGGATGGCGTGCCGCGAACCGACCGGGCGGGGGGCCAGCCCCCCGCACCCCCCGGGGTATTTCCCCCGAGAAGAAGCGTCGGACCGGCAAGGCGGACCCGCCGCCTCGTCGCTCGCTGTGCCCTTGCCGGCATCTTGGCGTCACGGACCCTCATTGCAGGAGCAACCGCGCGGCCAGGCCGCCGAACATCACCGCCGCCACGCGGTTGAGCAGCCGGGCACGCGCCCGCAGCACGTGGGCGAACCCGCCCGCCGCCGCGCCGAGCGCCAGCGAGAATGCCCCGCCCAACCCGGCGAAGATCGCGCCCAGCACCGTGATCTGGGCCCAGAGCGGGCCGTTCGACGGGTCGGTGAATTGCGGGATGAAGGCGAATATGAAGAGCGCCGTCTTGGGGTTGAGCACGTTGGTCAGGAAGCCGCGGCGCACCGCCCGCCCGAGGCCGGCCGCCGCCCGCCC
>NZ_JBKOTX010000557.1:0-488 GCF_047086965.1 Roseovarius halophilus (ex Wu et al. 2025)
GAGGCGCCCAAGCCCGAAGAATGTGGCCAAGTGCGTCCGTTTGACGTGAACGGCTCTGCTGAAGCGGGGGCTGGACGGTTCAACACCGACGGCACCTTCGGAGAGGAGTTCTACAGCTGTGAAACCGGTGTACGGCGGATCATCCGTGGTGAGTTCAGCCTGAGCCATGACAAGGAGCTGGGCACGCAAGGCATGCTAACCGGTACGCTGCAGCGTGAGCGTATGGTCAGTGATGATCATCTGGCGGGGTATTTCCTCGGTGCCTATGCGAGCCAAACCAGCGTGACCAGCCGTGCGAACGGTGAAATCAATGGCTTCGGTCTCTACGGGGGCCTCTATGGCGCGGCCCGGATGGAGCAGGATATCTACCTTGATTACTATCTTGCCGGGTCGGCTGGCTATCACACCTTCGACCTGCGTTTCTCCGACGACTTGTCAGAGGACATCAATGCAGATGGATCGTATCAATACCTCGGTCTCTTCGGTGG
>NZ_JBKOTX010000558.1:0-487 GCF_047086965.1 Roseovarius halophilus (ex Wu et al. 2025)
GCGTCGATGTCGCGCGGGCTTGCATCGTAGCCGCGGCCGGCGAGCAGGTGCGCGACGGCGTGCAGCGCCACCCGGGTGGCGAAGACGGGCTCGCTGGCGGCGAAATCCCGCGACGCCCGGATGAGGGTGGCCGGCGCAGCCTCGGGGGCGGCGGCGCAGTCCAGCGCGATGTCGAGATATCCGGCGCTCTTGGCCGCGGCGAACCATTTGCCCTTGCGGCCGTGCCACTCGATCAGGTCCTCTAGGACCTCACGTGGGTCGCGCTCGGGGTAGCGCTTCACCAGGTCGCGCCACATGGCCAGCCAGGTGTTGCCCGACGCCGAGGGCAGCCCGAAGCGCCGGTAGGCCTCTTCGGGCCGGCCCTGCTGGTGCAGGACCGTCTCGCAGAACCGCGCGATGTCATGGTGGCCCCAGGGCGCCCGGTCGCCCTCCAGCAGGGCCGCGGCGCGGGCGAGCGCCGCCTCCGCATGCCCCTGGCGCAGCAAGG
>NZ_JBKOTX010000559.1:0-486 GCF_047086965.1 Roseovarius halophilus (ex Wu et al. 2025)
CGCGACGAAGGGGATTTCTACATGATCGGCACCATCGAGTCCGGGTCGGGCACGGGCGGGGCGGTGTCGGGCGCGGGGCCCTCCGCCTCGTCCTGCTCGAGATCAATCAGGATCGGCCCCTTGGTCATGCCGCCTCCCTTTCCCGGGACGTGCCCGCCCGCCAGACCATGCGGATATCCCTAAGACCGGCATCATTGCCCATGCCGCACCCCCGCGTCGCCTCGGCAAATCCCTGCGCGGCATAGAAACGCCGCGCGGGCAGATTGGCGGCCAGCACGTACAGGTCCAGCTGCGCGGCCTGCTGCTTGGCCTCCCGGATCAGCACGCGGCCCAGCCCGGCGCCCTGCGCACGCGGATGCACGTAAAGCGCATGGATGCGCCCGCCGTCCCGCGCGATGAAACCCGCCGGGCCGCGCGGATCGCGCAACATCCGCACCCAGCCACGCCGCGTCGCCAGCGCCATGGCCGGCAGATCGCCAGGCCGCA
>NZ_JBKOTX010000560.1:0-486 GCF_047086965.1 Roseovarius halophilus (ex Wu et al. 2025)
CGGCCGATCCGCGCAGGCTGCCGCGCCATGTCGGCGGCCGGCCCGCCACGCGGGCATGCGGGGCATCGCTCACCATCCCCAACCATACGGCCGAATCGGCCCGTGTCATACAATAACATGGACAACCGGCGCGGCGTCTCGCGTCCGGTTCATGGGCGGCAGGACGCAGGCGAGCCTTTGATCGACACTGGCCAGGCCGCCGTCACCCGGCGGGGCCGTGAGCCAGCGGATAAGCGGCCAGTTCATGGTGGATCGCGCCACCTGGGGTCAGCTGCGACCGGTACAGCCCCAGAACCGCGGCGCGCGCGGGCGGCAGGTGCAGGCCCGCCAGCTCGGTCAGCGCCGCGTCCAGCTTGCGCCGTTCCACCGGATCGGGGCGTGGGCGCAGGCGGGTCAGCGTCACATGCGGACGAAACCGCGCGCGCGGCAGGTCCAGCCCAGCGGCACGACCTCGTCGCCCACTTTCCAGTTCTTCACGGCCGAGCC
>NZ_JBKOTX010000561.1:0-483 GCF_047086965.1 Roseovarius halophilus (ex Wu et al. 2025)
GGTGCGCCGTTTCAGCTCCTGCTGGACAGACCGCTCGATCGGGTTTGACGTGCGCAGCCGTTTGCGATGGTGCTCGGGCAGCGTGAAGACAGCGAGGCCTTCGGGGACGTTTTCCTCGAGCCACGCGGCCAGCTTGGGCGCGATGTCGCGATAGCTGGTGACGAGCTCGGCGAGCGCGGTTTCGGCCTTGGCCAGGTCGTCCGCCGTCCAGACCGCTTTCAGCTGTCTGCCGATGCGCTTGCGGATCTCCGCATTCGGCGCGTGCTGGATGGCGTTTCGGGCGAGGTGGAACTGGCAGCGCTGCCATGTTGCGCCACCCAGAACGGCACGCCGGGCGGCGCGCAGGCCGCTGTGGTCGTCGGAGACGATGAATTCGACCCCGCGCAGTCCGCGGGCGACGAGGCTTTCGAGGAACGCCCGCCAGTGGACCTCGGCCTCCGACAGGGCTACCGACACGCCCAGCACCCGGCGGCGCTCATCCGG
>NZ_JBKOTX010000562.1:0-479 GCF_047086965.1 Roseovarius halophilus (ex Wu et al. 2025)
AGTCTGACGCATGCTACCGGTTCCCGCGAATTTCATCGAGGGCGTTCAGTGCGCGGCGCTCTCGGGCGAGGATGTCCTCGGCCGATTTGGTCCAGGTGAGGGGCTTAGGCTTGGCGTTGTGCTGCAGGAGGTAGTCGTAGATGGCGGCCTCGAGGTCGTCGACGCTGGTGTAACTGCCGCGCCGAATGCGCCGTGACGTGATCTCGGCGAAGAACCGTTCGACGAGGTTCAGCCATGACGCGCTGGTCGGCGTGAAATGCAGGTGGAAGCGCGGGTGCTTGTCCAGCCACGCCGTCACCTCGGGCGTCTTGTGGGTGGCGTAGTTGTCGAGCACCAGGTGCACCTCGCGCGACTTCGGCACATGCCGGTCGATGCGGCGCAGGAACTTCAGGAATTCCTTGGCGCGGTGGCGCGGCATGCAGTCGCCGATGACCTGGCCGGATTTGACGTCGAGCGCAGCGAACAGCGTGGTCGTGCCA
>NZ_JBKOTX010000563.1:0-478 GCF_047086965.1 Roseovarius halophilus (ex Wu et al. 2025)
GCCATGGCGTAATCGCAAGCGCAGGGATCATCATATGTCCTCGGCGAGCCAACCCATCGGCGTGATTGCCAAACTGCTCGATCTCTCGGAGCGGCGGGTCCAGCAGCTCAGCCGCGAGGGGGTTATCCCGAAGGCGGAGCGTGGCCAGTACGATCTCATCGGCTCGGTGCGTGGTTATGTCCTGTATCTGCGGGACCAGGCGAGCAAGGCGCAGGCCGGTGCCCCGGACTATGCGGCGGAGCGGGCGCGGTTCATCCGGGCGCGCGCTGACCTCGCTGAAATGGACGCCGAGCAAAAACGCCGCGCGCTGATTGCGGCGGACCAGATCGAGGCTGCCTGGATCGCGGTGCTTGCGCTTTTGCGAACGCGCCTGCTGGCGCTGCCAGACCGGTTGGCCCCACAGGCCTTTGACCAATCCACTGTCGGAGACACCCGGAACCTGATCCGCGCCGCGATCCGCGAGGTGCTCGATGATCTC
>NZ_JBKOTX010000564.1:0-473 GCF_047086965.1 Roseovarius halophilus (ex Wu et al. 2025)
CAGCGCCGCGCCCAGCCGGATCAGCTCGGGCGCGGGCAGGGCGGCATCGGGGACGATGCGCACCGTCTCGCCCGCGTCCTGCGGCCGCAGTTCCATGTAGGCGGCAGCATCCGGCACCGCCCGGCCGCGGAAGGTCAGCCGCCCGTCGGCACGGATCACCAGCACATCGGGCGGCGCGCGCCCCTTGAGGTCGGCGGTGCGTACTAGCGTGACCTCGCCGTCGAGCGGCGGCGCCAGCGTGGCCGCGGCCATGAAGAAGACCAGCAGCAGGAACACGATGTTGATCAGCGCGATCGTGGGCTCGCGGCGGCGGCGCGGGGCGGGGCGTGTCTTCATGGGGTCAGCACCCGCACCGACAGTCGCTCGACCCCGCGCAGGCGCACCAGCAGGTCGGTCAGCCGCTGGGCGGTGACATCCGCGCCGGTGCTGACCAGCGCGCGGGCGTCACTCTCGACCAGCGGCGCGAGCGCCTC
>NZ_JBKOTX010000565.1:0-470 GCF_047086965.1 Roseovarius halophilus (ex Wu et al. 2025)
CATCGGCCGTGACGGGCGCCTGCGCGGCGTGTCCATGATCCGTTCATCCGGGCACAGCGTTCTGGACGAGGCGGCCGTGCGTGCCGTGCGCGCGGCGCGTGGTTTTCCAGCCGCCCCGGCCGGGCTGACCCGGCCGAGCTACACCTTCACGTTGCCGATGCGATACAGCCGCTGAGAAGCCCGCCCGCCGGTCAAAGCGGTCCCCGCTGCGCCCGCGAATGACCGGGGACACCCCCGGTGCCCCCGTGATCCGTGCCGGCATTTGCGGGCCGTGTCAGATGAACTGGAAATCGTCCAGCGTCAGGTCGGCCGCCGCGACGTTCTCGATCGTGACGATATGGCCGTCCACGGTCATCTGCGCGCCGTCGCCTGTGTCGGTGATGTTCAGCGCGTCGAGGAAGCCGCCGAGCCCGTTGCCGCCATTGTCGATGTTGGGCGTGCCGTCCAGCGTGCTGACCGTGCGGATCAGG
>NZ_JBKOTX010000566.1:0-466 GCF_047086965.1 Roseovarius halophilus (ex Wu et al. 2025)
GCCGTCCACCAGCGCGGCCCGAAGCGGCGCCGCGTCGGGGCCCAGCCGCCAAGGGCTGTCCGCGCGCAGGACGTCGAAGCCGGTTTCGGCAAGGACCGCCGCGGCGGTTTCCACCGCGCCCGGCCCGAGCGCGGGGCCCAGCCCCTTGTCGCCGCGCTGGTGCCGGTTGAAGGCCGCCGTGACGGCGGCATCCCGCGGGTCTTCGGGGGTCCAGCACATCCGGCCATCATAGCTGAGGGCGGCGTAGAACGGCACCTGCACCCGCGCCGCCAACGCGTGCAGCCATGTCGCGGGCATCAGGTCCAGCAGTGCCGACGCCGTGATCAGCGTCGCCCCGTCGAGCGGCAGCGCGTCGATATCGCCCAGGTCCTGATGATGGGTCGTGGCGGCGTCGCCGGCCGCGGCCGTCGCCCGCGCCAGCAGGGCGGCATCATTGTCCACCAGTCGCCACGCCGTGCCCTGCGGC
>NZ_JBKOTX010000567.1:0-465 GCF_047086965.1 Roseovarius halophilus (ex Wu et al. 2025)
TCGTAGGGTGATGCGGGCAGTTGCGTAAGCCGGCCGGCTACGAGGTAGGCCATGTTGATGAAGTTCCGTGTCGTGCGATAGCCTCGGGCGCGGGCCTTGGCCGCCTGGATCAGGCCGTTGATGGCTTCGACACCGCCATTGGTCAGCCGGCTGTCAAACCCGTTCAGGATCCCGTCCCAATGCGCCCCAAGCGTTCTGGCGAGCTTGCGGAACGGTGCCAGGCGGGATCGCTTCGCCCATGCCAGCCACGCGGTCAGCAGCTCCGCCGCCTCGGCCTTGCTGTCGGCCTGGGCGAAGATGTCCCGCAACTCTTCCTTCATCCGGAACGCCCGCGCGGTCTTGAGCTTGCGGCGCGACAAGTCGTGATGCTGCGCGATCTGCGTCTTCGTCCAGTGATGCTTGTCCTTCAGCCACATCCAGCGCGACCGCTTGAGGGCGGGTTCCGTCCGCACTTCGGCGCGCCGG
>NZ_JBKOTX010000568.1:0-453 GCF_047086965.1 Roseovarius halophilus (ex Wu et al. 2025)
CTCGACAAGCCCGTCCTCTTGCAGCCTGTCCATCCATCCCGGGTTCGCCGAGATGTAGATGTCGGCCGGCGCGCCGTGCTGGATCTGGCGGGCAAGCGCGGAGGAGCCGGCGAGCGACACGGTCACGTCATGTCCGGTGGCAGCCTCGAACCGCTCCGCCACCTCGGCCATGGCATTGGTCATGCTGGCGGCGGCAAAGACGGTGATCTGCTCAGCCTTGACGATGCAGGGCGCGAGGACGGCAAGCACGAGCGCGGCGGCACGTGACAGGACAGGCTTGAACATCGAGGGAGCTCCCTGCTGATATGTTTTGACAAACATATCGCAGCGAGTGTATCTTCCCGTCAAGCGTTATTTTCCGTCGGGAATATCCCTCAAGAGCCCTTGCAGGCTGGCAAGTCGATCGGCACCGCCCGTCGCGGCCTCCGCCTCGAAGGCCCGATACTGCGCCAG
>NZ_JBKOTX010000569.1:0-453 GCF_047086965.1 Roseovarius halophilus (ex Wu et al. 2025)
CGACGGATCGGAAACCGACGCCGCATACATCTGCTCGTAACGCGACCCGTCAACATGCGCCCCCGATACCGTCTCGGGGCGGGGGGGATAGGTTTGTGCTGCGGGTGCATGGTCTGCGGGATTTCGGGCCAATTCTCTCTCCTCCATACTGCGTTTCACGCCGCGCCACAGGTTGGTCGGGCGTAACTGCATTCCACCGTATACCCTACGGAAGATCAGTGAATGACGCTACGGAACATTGAGATCGGGCGATTTTTTTGTAAACAATGCTGCTGAAAATCGCAGCGTTTTGTAAATTTGTTTGCGCCCTTGAATCGGCGTGATTTTTTTTGGCGGTCCCGTCGGTGCCGATCACCCGGCCGTGGGCCGCGCCCGCCGCGACGCAGCAATCATGGCCGGTGCAGGCCGGCGCCCGTGCCTGCCACGGCAGCTCGCGCCGGGCGATGATTCGCC
>NZ_JBKOTX010000570.1:0-445 GCF_047086965.1 Roseovarius halophilus (ex Wu et al. 2025)
GCGTCAGCCGCAGGGCAGCGACGGGCAGGGGCGCCATGCGCTGCGCCAGCTCGGGCCCCTGGCAGGTCTCGCGCAGCCCGCCGTGACGCGACAGCGCCCAGGCCGCGCCATGGGTCGGCGCGATGGCCAGGTCGCAGGACAGGCCCATGAGCGAGAATTTCTCTTCGATGTCGCGCAGCATCGCCGCCTCGCCGCCCCAGAGGTGATCCGAGCCGGTGGTGTCCATGACCAGCCCGGTGTCGCCGTCCAGGGCCGTCCAGGGGCACCAGCGGCGGCACCAGAGCATGAGCCGCGCCAGCATCGCCCGGTCGCCGGCAGTATCGGCGAACTCGACCTGCAACTCGGGGCAGAGCGCGCGCATGTCCACGACCCGTTCGCCCAGGCGCATCGCCGCCAGCCGCGCGGCGCGGTTGGTGGCATGCAGCACGGGGCCGTGCGGGCCGTC
>NZ_JBKOTX010000571.1:0-444 GCF_047086965.1 Roseovarius halophilus (ex Wu et al. 2025)
GAAGACCCGCCGCGCCCCGCCGTAGGGGACAAGGCGCACCTCGCGGGTCTGGCCCGGCTCGAAGCGCACCGCGGTGCCCGCGGGAATGTCCAGCCGCTGGCCGCGGGCGGCGGCGCGGTCGAAGTCCAATCCGGAGTTGGCCTCGGCAAAGTGGTAGTGGCTGCCCACCTGCACGGGCCGGTCGCCGGTATTGGCGACCTCCAGCACCGTGACCTCGCCGCCCGCGTTCAGGGTGATCTCGCCTTGGGCCGGGAACAGCTCTCCGGGGATCATTTGCGGCCCCGCCCGAGGGCGTAGCCGCCCGCCAGCGCCAGCAGCCCGACCAGCACCAGCCCGAGCGCGTCAATGCCATGCGGGTGCATGTGCGCGCCGGAATGGGCCTGCGCCAGGCTCGGCAGGATCAGCAGAAGGGGCAGAAGAAAACGCATGGGATCGGTCCTTTTT
>NZ_JBKOTX010000572.1:0-435 GCF_047086965.1 Roseovarius halophilus (ex Wu et al. 2025)
CCTGTCAACCCCTCTCGTGCCGGCGGGACGCTTTTTGGTGAGACACGGAAACCTGTGACAGATCCCGCTCGAGGGGCTATAACAGCGATAAGATGATCGCAGTGTGGCTGAACGGACCGCGTCGGTTTGAACGGATTTACCGGGTGTGACTGTGGACCGGGTTGGAGGGTGAAACTGTATCTGGTCGATTTTGTGAGACATCTAACCTATTGATATTGAACGGGTCCTTCCTGTTCGCAGACGTATATGGGGGGGGCTCAGCGCGAGGCTTTCCCCGTCACACCCGCAAAAACACCCGTTTCGTTTCGCTTTGCGCGCAACCCCAAAGAAACAAGGGCCTGACGGCCTGACAAACCCCGCCTGAACCGAAACGGGGGTCTGACCCCATTTCGCTTCGCGCAGCAGACCCATTTCGCTTTCGGGCCAGAGCCGTTT
>NZ_JBKOTX010000573.1:0-428 GCF_047086965.1 Roseovarius halophilus (ex Wu et al. 2025)
GGGACAGGAGCCGCGGATGAAAAAGCCGCTGCCCTCGCCGCGGATGATCACGCAAGCCGATGAGGCGATGCTCTGGCTGCGGTGGGTCGACAAGGACATTGGCCAGATCCTCTGGGCGCGCGCCAACCGCAAGCCGTGGAAACGGATCACCTGGCACCACGGCATCAGTCGGGCCACGGCAAACCGCCGACACGACTATGGGCTGGCTGTGATTGTTTGGAAGGTGAATGGACGGACCGTGCCGCGCAAACGATCGATGGCGTATGTGATCTCAAAGACGCGTGGGTCTTGAATAGGGAGGAATTTCTATTCAAGTTTAGAGCGTGATAGTTTAATAAGGCGCGGTGGTTATTAAAGGTTCGCACCATGACGGCAGAGCGCAATCAAAGACTGGGCACGTTCGTTGAAACAAGCGCAGGCGGTGAACG
>NZ_JBKOTX010000574.1:0-423 GCF_047086965.1 Roseovarius halophilus (ex Wu et al. 2025)
GATCCCTGCGCTTGCGATTACGCCATGGCATTGCTGCGATTTTGCTGGATTTGGCCGCCTGGTGGAGCGACCCTGACTGCACGAGGCGACGCAGCAAGGACCCACCGAGATGACCATCGCAGAACGCTACAACGCCGCGGCCCGCGACCTGCTACCCCAGATGGCCGCCGATCTTGCCGTCGACCCCACCATCACCGACGCAACTCACATCAACGAAATCGTCTTCCGCCGCAGCGAATACCTGGGCGGCATGGCCGCCGCCGTCCTCGCCATGGTGGAACAGAACTCCTACGCCGGGTGATCTGTCCGGCCCGGCCGCTCAAGCAGCCCGCGATCATGGCGGGCTTGACCCGGTAGGAGGCGGCGCAGGCCCGCGTTGCCCAAGCACCGGAGACCACCATGATCCAAATTGACCTGTCCGAC
>NZ_JBKOTX010000575.1:0-412 GCF_047086965.1 Roseovarius halophilus (ex Wu et al. 2025)
CTGGTCGAATTAACAGCCACTCCGGCTCCCCCTGCGACACGGTATCGTCCGCAGATGCTGAAGGGTGATCCTGAGCCGGATTGGTCGGTACTGTACCCTAAGCCGACATTCCCCAAGTGGCCTGCGGCATGACGGAAAGTTCGCCGGTCGAGGCCGTACGGTCAAGCATTTCCTCTCTCCGGACCTTGCTTGCCTGGCGCAGACGTCCGGTTGTGGGTGTTTCAGCCCAAGCGACGGGGTCATCCTGTGCCTTCTGAGGCGTTTTTCAGCGCGTCGGACAGACCTGTCGAGCCGGTTTCGTTCAGTTGGGGTCCGGATTGCGGTCACGCACATGACGGTGGCGCTCGCAGTCGATGAATGGCGGCCAGGATGGCGCGCACCATCTTACCGGACACCGCGGCCTCGGAGAGTT
>NZ_JBKOTX010000576.1:0-409 GCF_047086965.1 Roseovarius halophilus (ex Wu et al. 2025)
TCCATGTATTCGCGGGTCTGGGCATGCTTGCGGCGCATCAGCGTCAGCTTGCGGTTCATCACCTCGACCAGGGGATCGGCGGCGTCCGAGACGCCCAGCGCCGGCATGCCCTGGATATCGGCGGGCAGGATGACGTCGTCATGCGGGATCCACGGCAGCGCGAAGCTGCGCATGGAGCGCTGCTCGCGCTCGCCGACCGTGGCCGGGGCGCCCAGCGGAACCGAGGGCAGCAGGCTGAGCACGCCCTCGCGCTGCTCGATGACGATGGAGCGCTGTGTGACGCCTTGATACCGGAAGAGGCCAATCTGGCCGAGGCGGGTGTAGAGATTGGGCAGGATGTTGATGGCCTGCGTCATCTCGGCGAGCGAATAGCCGCCCGCGTCGAACGGGTTGCGGGTGAGGGTCATGG
>NZ_JBKOTX010000577.1:0-407 GCF_047086965.1 Roseovarius halophilus (ex Wu et al. 2025)
AACTTCTGGCAAAAAAATGGTAGGGTGAGCCATTGATGCGCCATTGGTTCAAGCACAATGGCGAACCCGTGAAGCGCGACGCGGTTGCGCATCTGCAGGTCAAGCTGGGCCTGTCGGAGCGGCGGGCCTGCAAGATTGTCGGGGCGGATCGCAAGATGATCCGCTACCAGTCCAGAAGGCCACCCGAGACGGAACTGCGCCAGCGGCTGCGCGATCTGGCCAATGAGCGCCGCCGGTTCGGATACCAGCGCCTGTTCGTGCTGCTGCGCCGAGATGGTGAACTGTCAGGGATCAACCGGATTCATCGCCTCTACCGCGAAGAAGGGCTGGCGGTGCGCAAACGGCGCGCCCGGCGCAAGGCGGTGGGAACCCGTGCCCCGATCCTGGTCGAGGCGCGGCCAAACGCC
>NZ_JBKOTX010000578.1:0-403 GCF_047086965.1 Roseovarius halophilus (ex Wu et al. 2025)
CGGGGCCGGTCCGGGACGGCGCGGCGCGGCTGACCAACCGCGACTGGGTAATCGACCCCGGGGACCTGGCGGCGGCGACCGGCGCGCGCGACATCCACCTGCTCAATGACCTTCAGGCGCAGGGATACGCGCTCGACGACATCGCCCCGGACAGCCTGACCCCGATCCGCGCCGGCCGGCCCGATCCGGCCGGCCCGCGGATGGTTCTGGGCCTCGGCTCGGGCTGCAACATCGCGGTCGTCCACCGCGTGGCGGGGCGCCTTTTCGTCCCGCCGGCCGAGGCGGGGCATGCCGCCCTGCCCCACATGGACGACGCCACCAATGCGCTCATCACCCGGCTGGGCGCCGACGCGCCCCACAAACCGGCCGAGGCCGCGCTTTCGGGCCCCGGGCTCACCCGGCT
>NZ_JBKOTX010000579.1:0-400 GCF_047086965.1 Roseovarius halophilus (ex Wu et al. 2025)
TGTCTCTCGGACCGTCGCCAGCGGTCGCTCGGACCGGTGGCGCAACCTTGGCGACCGTTCCAATGGCTCACTGCGGGCCTTCTCTTCGCTGCTCGGCCCGCTGCATTCGCCCGCGTCACGCGCCGCCTGAATACACCAGCTGCGCAGAGTGTCATGGGAGCAGCCGAGCTTTGACGCGATCGCGCGGTAGGCCGCGTTCTGCGCATTCGAACGGTCCCCCGGACCGTTCGATCCGCTGCGCGGACCAGCTTGAACTCGCTGGTGTAATCAGCCCGTTGCTCGCGGTAGAGCCGAACACCACGCTCGCGAAACTCGGCCGTGTACTTCGGGGTTCGCTTCTTCGATTCCATAAGGGTCATCCTCTGAGAGTTTTACCCTCTCGGAAACCCGGGACGGTTCA
>NZ_JBKOTX010000580.1:0-400 GCF_047086965.1 Roseovarius halophilus (ex Wu et al. 2025)
CGCGCCGAGCGCGTCGGGCGAGAACCCCGCGAAAACCACCGAGTGGATCGCGCCGATCCGCGCGCAGGCCAGCATCGCATAGGCCGCCTCGGGGATCATCGGCAGGTAGATCACCACCCGGTCGCCCCGGCCCACGCCCAGCGACTTCAGCACGTTGGCCATGCGGCCGACCTCGTCGTGCAGCTGGCGGTAGGTGATGTGCTGCGCCGCCTCCCGCGGGTCGTCGGGCTCCCAGATGATCGCCGTCTGCTCGCCGCGCGTGCCAAGGTGGCGGTCGATGCAGTTCGCCGCCACGTTCAGGGTGCCGTCCTCGAACCACTTGATCGACACGTTGCCAAGGTCGAAATTCACGTCCTTGACCGTCGAGAACGGCTTGATCCAGTCGACCCGACCCGCCTCG
>NZ_JBKOTX010000581.1:0-393 GCF_047086965.1 Roseovarius halophilus (ex Wu et al. 2025)
TGAGGGCATGAGACGTAATGACATCTGCCTTTACCTGAGCCCCGCTGACCGAGCCGAACTCCAATCCCTGGTCGCCGACCGAAACACCCCGCGCAAGCTCGTCTGGCGGGCGCAGATCGTGCTGGCGACAGCGGACGGTCACGGCACGGGCGAGATCATGCGGCGCGCGGACACGTCGAAGCCGACCGTCTGGCGCTGGCAGGAACGATACCTCGACGAGGGCTTGGACGGCCTGAAGCGCGACAAGACCCGGCCATCGCGGGTGCCGCCGCTGCCGCGGGAGACGCGCCTGACGGTGATCGCGAAGACGGTGCAGGAGAGCCCGCCCAACGCGACCCATTGGAGCCGCTCGACCATGGCCGAGGCGGTGGGCATCTCGCCGTCGAGCGTGGG
>NZ_JBKOTX010000582.1:0-390 GCF_047086965.1 Roseovarius halophilus (ex Wu et al. 2025)
GGGCCGTTCGCCTACTACTTAAACGGGACGACGTTTGAATCACCGTTGGCGAAAGCGACTGCGCCTTCGTTGCGAATGGTGCTGACTGCCTCTTCAAATGCGGCTCGGTCGTCTTCAAAGAGATCATCCCATACGATGGATGTCCCGTCTTCGGTCACAACTTCCAGCGACCAACCGTCCCCGCCTTCGAGTTTGTAGATGTCCACCTTGAATGACATCCCATCCTCAACGATATGCTGCGAGGCGCTGGAAATGACAAGGTTAGGTTCGCGTTCCATCTGAATACCTCGTTGATCTGCGGTAGATAATAGAGGCACTGATCACAGAAGCCAATGTCCGCAAAGCGGGATGCGGTCGCAGCATCTGGAGCAATCAACGAAAGGCTGCTCA
>NZ_JBKOTX010000583.1:0-387 GCF_047086965.1 Roseovarius halophilus (ex Wu et al. 2025)
GTCCGCGGCCTTTTCGTAGGCCGCCTCGGCCTCCTGCACGGCCCGGCGCAACGCGTCCTGATCGGCCTCCCCGCGGTCGAGCGCCGCCAGCCGCCCGCGCAGGTCCTCGGCGAACCCGCCCAGATCATCCGGCGCGATGCCGTGCTTGCGCGCCATCGCGCGAATGGCGAACAGGCGTTCCTCGGCCTCTTCCAGCTCCAGGGGGTCGAATTCCAGCGCATCGAGGCACTGCGCCACGCCCGACGCCGCCTCGTCCAGTTCCACCATCGCCCGGCCAAGCGCCGCCATCGGCTCGTCAAGCTGGCCATCGGCCTTGTCGGCGACCCCTTCAAGCCAGCGCAGCGCATCGCCCGCCGCGCCCTCGGCCCCGTCCTGCCCGAGCGCGGC
>NZ_JBKOTX010000584.1:0-386 GCF_047086965.1 Roseovarius halophilus (ex Wu et al. 2025)
GGGCCGAGCAGCGAAGAGAAGGCCCGCAGTGAGCCATTGGAACGGTCGCCAAGGTTGCGCCACCGGTCCGAGCGACCGCTGGCGACGGTCCGAGAGACATTGGCGAACGCATATTTTGCCCAGGCGGAGCTCGACCGCCATTCGTCGGGAAAGCCGTCCACCGGACGCCTTTCTGATCCTCCTCATCGCAAATGATCTCTTTCATCGAAGAGCATCGCGAGGTCCATGGGGGCAAGCCAGTGTTGCGCCATTGGTCCGAGCGACAATGGCGGCCCGATCTGCCGCGTTCTGCCGATCGCCCCCGCGACCTTCTACAGGCATGCCGCCATTGCCCGCAGACCCGAGCTGGCCTCGGACCGTGCCCGGCAGGACGTGCAGGATTTCGA
>NZ_JBKOTX010000585.1:0-380 GCF_047086965.1 Roseovarius halophilus (ex Wu et al. 2025)
GGCCAGCCGCCGCTTGGCCTGCACCAGCGAACGCGTGGGCGGCAGCAGCGTCTCGGCCGCGCTTCCGCGAAAGGCCACCACGGCGACATGGTCGCGCCGGGCATAGGCCTGCCCCAGCAGCAGCTCCACGGCGCCCTTTGCCTCGGCCAGACGGGCCATGGCCGCGGAGCCCGAGGCATCGACCACGAAGATCACCAGCCGGTCCGAGCGGTCCTCATAGCGGCGCAGGCGGATGTCGCCGGGGTGGATCACGACCCGGGCCGCGCCGTGCCGCGCGCGCAGCGCTTGCCAGGGGGCGGCAGCGCGCAGGGTGGCGATTACGTCGTGCCGCCATATTCGTCGATGACCAGGGCCATGTGGGTCCGTTCGGACTGCATCTT
>NZ_JBKOTX010000586.1:0-375 GCF_047086965.1 Roseovarius halophilus (ex Wu et al. 2025)
GGCCGAGGCGGTGGGCATCTCGCCGTCGAGCGTGGGAAGGATATGGGCGGACGCAGGGCTGAAGCCGCACCAGACGCGCAGCTTCAAGGTCTCCAACGATCCGATGTTCGAGGAGAAGGTCACCGACATCGTCGGGCTCTACCTCGACCCGCCCGACCGGGCCGTGGTCCTGTGCGTGGATGAGAAGTCCCAGATCCAGGCGCTTGATCGCACCCAACCGGGGCTGCCGCTGAAGAAGGGCCGCGCCGCCACCATGACCCACGATTACAAGCGGCATGGCACGACCACGCTGTTCGCTGCGCTCGACGTCAAATCCGGCCAGGTCATCGGCGACTGCATGCCGCGCCACCGCGCCAAGGAATTCCTGAAGTTCCT
>NZ_JBKOTX010000587.1:0-369 GCF_047086965.1 Roseovarius halophilus (ex Wu et al. 2025)
CCAGGCCCATGCGCGCCCGGGGCTGCGGATTGCCGGGCGACGCCAGGACATGCAGATCGGCGCGACCCGCGTTGTCGCGGTGCGGGGCAAGGGCGCGCTGGCCGAGGTCCCGGGCTGTGACGGCGCCCAGATCCTGATCTCGAACCAGCAGGTCGGGCCGGGCCGGGATTGCACCGTGCTTGATATCGCGCGGCTGCGCGAGACCGGCGCCGTGGCGGGCTATCTCGGCGACACGGGGCTGGAGCTGGTCAGCGTGCGCGACCGCACCGGCGCGCGGCTCTGGAACAGCCGCCGCGCGCGGGAGGACACCTTGCTGGCCTGGCGCTGACCCGGTGTGGGGTGGCACGCGGGATCCCGCCGGGCGACGGC
>NZ_JBKOTX010000588.1:0-365 GCF_047086965.1 Roseovarius halophilus (ex Wu et al. 2025)
GCCGTGCGGTTGTCCACGCTGAGCTCTTGCGGCGAGGTGCCGAGGCGCCGCGCGGCGGCCGGATCGCTCTCGGCGGCATCGAGCACGGCCTCCAGCCCGGCCAGCGCCGCGAAAATGCCGTTGGCGCGGACATAGTCGGCAATGTCGCCGGGGGTCAGCTCGGGATGGTACTGGGTGCCGCGGAAATCCACCCCGTCCGCCGTGATGCTCATGGCCTGCACGGGCGAATGATCGTTTCCGGCCAGCAGGCGCGCGGCGGCCGGCAGGCGGCGCACCTCGTCGCGGTGGATGCAGGGCACGGCGAAACCGTCCACGCGGCCCGACAGCATGGGATGCGCGCGCCCTTCGGCGGTCAGCCGGATGTC
>NZ_JBKOTX010000589.1:0-353 GCF_047086965.1 Roseovarius halophilus (ex Wu et al. 2025)
TGCGGGCGGCGGAGAAAAGCGCAAGTGCCACCCTGAATCTGCGCAATCAAGCGTTGCCCACCAACATGCAACAGGGGTAGACACTGTATATATGGGTGGCCGACCAACCCCCGTCACAAGGACCATCACAGACATTGTCCACCCTGAATCTGCGCTCAGGCGACATGGAAAACCGGCCGTTCGTCGCATGCAAGGGGCCTGCTTGAGCCGATCAATGCCCTTCAAATGGTCCCCAGTCGGAGCAATCCTCCATCTGGAAAAACCCGTTAACAATCTGATAGTTAGGCCAGAATCCACCCCGAATCTGCATAGCGGCTACCTGCTAGGCCAATGCTGACGGGGAGGCAAGTGGC
>NZ_JBKOTX010000590.1:0-352 GCF_047086965.1 Roseovarius halophilus (ex Wu et al. 2025)
CAGGCGGCAGTGATGTGACCGGCCTCCCCGCCATGCGCCTCGAGATCCGCGACGAAGCCGGCCACGGTGCCCTGGTCGCGCCCCTCGCAGGCAAAGAGCAAACGCCGGGCGTCGAGATCGTGGAAAAGGGTGATGTAAGCGTGTCCGCGCCGGGCGGCGGTCTCGTCGATCCCGACGGCGGTGACAGCCTCGAAATCTTCCTCGGCCCGTGCCGCCTCGACATAATGCGTCACGACGCGCCAGATGCGGTCGTCGCCCACCTCCAACAGCTCGGCCACGGCCTTCACCGGCATCGCGCGCACCAGCGCGATCACGAAGGCGTCGAAAAGCTGCGTGAAGCCCGAGCCGCTGC
>NZ_JBKOTX010000591.1:0-350 GCF_047086965.1 Roseovarius halophilus (ex Wu et al. 2025)
TCTGGGCCATGCCGCCCACGGTCTTGGCCCAGCCGAAGGTGAGGAGGACCAGAAAACGATCCGGGGGATCGTTTTCCCGACGCAAGTCGATCTTCTTGCGGTGTCGCTGGGACAGGGCGTAGCCGGGATGGTGCGTCGTTCGACCGTCGATGGCGGAATGCCGGGCCTTCTGTGCGACATGCGGCGTCACGACCATGCCTCTCAGTTTCTTGACGAAGTCGGCGCTGTCATACCCCTTGTCGGCCGCCAGCGTCAGGCGCCGGGTCGAGCCCGGTGAGTGCCGGTTGATCATGTCCGGCGCCGCCTTTCGCTCGCCGTGGCCATCGGCGTGGGTCAGCTCCGCCTGCACC
>NZ_JBKOTX010000592.1:0-350 GCF_047086965.1 Roseovarius halophilus (ex Wu et al. 2025)
CGACAGCCGCGGTTCTTGCCGCCGCGCTGCGGTCGCCGTGTCTGCCCCGGGCATGGGCGCGACAGGCTCTGCCGGGGCCTTGCGGCTGCGGATGGCATCGCTGATACGGGCGCGGATGCGGGCGTCATCGGCCGCCGGCAGGTCCGCACCTGGCGCGGTCTCCTCGACCAGTTCCGGCTCGGGCATGGGCTCGGCAGGGCGTTTGCGCAGGCTCGGCAGCCGGGCGAAGAGCCCACCGGGCGCAGTCGCCGCGTCCTCGATCGGGTCGAAATCCTCGTAGCGGCGCGCGTCGGCACCGGGGGCGCGGCGCACGGTGGCCCCGCTTGTCCCGCCGACATCGGCACTGGCTT
>NZ_JBKOTX010000593.1:0-349 GCF_047086965.1 Roseovarius halophilus (ex Wu et al. 2025)
TCCTGGCTGTCGGCGACGCGGGCCAGCTGGCCGGGAGTGTCGTCCTGTTCCAGGTCGATCATTCGGGGCTGGGCGAGGAGGCGCGGCTGACGCCGGCGGCGACGACCGCGGCGCTGGTGGCGGCGCATGGTCGGCTCAAGCCGCTGCTCAAGGAGATCCCGATGCGCGACGGCGCGGGCCGGATCGACCGCGGGCACCCGCTGACGGTGGCCGCCAAGACCGGCACGCTGTATTTCGTCAGCGCGCTGGCGGGATACATCACCGCGCCGGATGGCACCGAACTGGCCTTCGCCATCTTCACCGGCGACACCGAGAAGCGGGGGGCCATCGACCCGAGCCGCGATGGCCG
>NZ_JBKOTX010000594.1:0-347 GCF_047086965.1 Roseovarius halophilus (ex Wu et al. 2025)
CCGCCGGCGGCGGCTTCGAGCAGCGGAAGGGCGCGGGCCGCGCGGGTTTCGGTTCCGGCGAGGAGCCGGGCCAGCAGGCCTTCGCGGAGGGTGACCGCGGCCACGCCCACCGAGATCGTGACGCTGGCGGTTCCGAGGCCCATCGCGGCGGCGCCGACGATGCCCGCCGTGTCCACGCCCATGCGCCATGTCAGGATCAGCAGGAAGACCGCGCCCGTGCAGGGGCGCAGCCCCACCGCCCCCACCAGCGCCAGCGCCTCGCGCAGCGACCGGGTTTCCGCGGCCTCACGCGTGGTGGGGCCGTGGCGATGGCCACAGGGGGCCTGGCCCGCCCCGCCGGCGTGGAC
>NZ_JBKOTX010000595.1:0-346 GCF_047086965.1 Roseovarius halophilus (ex Wu et al. 2025)
TTACAGCGCGGCGTCCCACTGCGGCGGTGGCTGGAGCGCCGGCTTCTCGGGCCGATGGCCTGATCGGCCCGTCTGCGCGCCGCTTCGTCACGCCGGGCACGGGTTGATGCGGCGGAGCTGCACAAGGCGGCGCATGTTGTAGGCGATGTTCTTCATCCCGATCTTCGTCTTGGCGCGCGCCATGCCGATCGTGCGCACCAGCGTGCCGCCCATATCATTGGCCTGCGCGCCGAAGACATGCTCGACCCGGACACGCACGGTCGATTTGGTCCGGTTGCTGCCCGTCGCCTGATCTGTCAGCGGCTTGCCCCGCTTGCCCTTGCGGTGGATGTGGCTCTTGAGCTTC
>NZ_JBKOTX010000596.1:0-343 GCF_047086965.1 Roseovarius halophilus (ex Wu et al. 2025)
GACCCGTCTCCACCAGACCCTCGCGATAGAGCCAGACCGTCTTGGCGTCCGGCACCCGGTCCTCGAGCCCCAGCCCGAGAAACCGCATGAACGACAGCCGGTCGCGCACCTGGTACTCGATCTGGTCGTCGGAAAGGTTGTAGAGCGCGCCCAGCACCAGCGTCTTGAACATCACGATGGCGTCCATCGGCTTGCGCCCGGCGCGCGACTTGCGCTCCCCTTCCGGCTTGCGCCAGACCCGCTCGAGCGCCGGGCGAAACTCCTCCCACGGCACCACGGCGTCGATCTCGACCAACGGATCGCGCTTGGCATCGAGGCTCGCATACCGGTCCGAAAGATCAAA
>NZ_JBKOTX010000597.1:0-342 GCF_047086965.1 Roseovarius halophilus (ex Wu et al. 2025)
GGCGGCCACCGCCGCGACCCCCAAAAGGTCAAGCGCGAGGGCTGGCGCGAACAGGGCGTGCTCGCCGTCTCGGTCGATGACGAGCGGCTCACCTGGCCCGAGCGTGAGCTCGTCCGCCAGCTGGGCGAGCGGCTCTACGGCAAACGCCATCAGGCAAAGGAGGTGCGCCATGGCTGATGACTGGACACGGGCGATGGTGGCCGACCGGTTGGATCTGGCGGCCGACGTCATGCGCGCCATGCCGCCGGTGCGCCCGCAGGGCTATGTCAGCGCCTGGCCGGAATACCTCTCCACCTTTGCCGATCAGGTGGGACAGGAGCCGCGGATGAAAAAGCCGCTGCC
>NZ_JBKOTX010000598.1:0-340 GCF_047086965.1 Roseovarius halophilus (ex Wu et al. 2025)
GGGCCGAGCAAAAAGCCCTTGAACCCGAAGCCGTCACGGGGGTTAAAATGGCGGCCTAACCAGCGCAACGCGCTGTCTCAGAACCGTGCCCCGGTACAGGTCCCGTCCCAGAACAGGATCTTCAACCGGTCAGCCCGCTTCGCGCGGAACACGAACACCGTGCCGGTGAACGGATCCTCCGTAAGCACAGACTGAACCAGCGCCGCCAACCCGTCATGGCCTTTACAGAAATCCACCGGCCGCGTCGCCACCAGGATGCGCACCCTGTGCGTCGGCATGATCATGTCCGTCATCCCACCGCCCGCACGATCTCGGCAATCCGTGCCGCCGAAGTGCCCGC
>NZ_JBKOTX010000599.1:0-336 GCF_047086965.1 Roseovarius halophilus (ex Wu et al. 2025)
GAAAGCTCCGCGCGGATGTCGGTTGCTCCACCTGCGCCAATCGGCGTATCACCCCAAAGGGCTCCGGTTCCGGCTGGATGAAACTTCAGTGGCAGGTCAGCTCGAAAAGGCATGTCCTGTCAGCCGCGAGATCGTTTCTGTGCTGACCGGCTCGGGTGCCTGGACAAGTACGCCAAACACGAGGTCGCGAAGCCGGCCGGCGATGCCGACATCATCACCGATTTCGAGGACGGCACCGACGGCTTCCTGATCCGCACGGTCAGCACGCTGGACGGCACGCCCAACATCGACAATGGCGGCAACGGGCTCGGCGGCTTCCTCGACGCGCTGAACATC
>NZ_JBKOTX010000600.1:0-335 GCF_047086965.1 Roseovarius halophilus (ex Wu et al. 2025)
GGCTCATGCCTCACCATGCTCGGTCAAAATGCCGATGATCTGCTCTTCTGTATATCTCGTTCGCTTCATTGTCCGTCCCTTCGTTTGGGTCGGACTCTAATTCCAAATGGAGGAAAAATCCCGTGGCAGGTCACGATGCCGGGGCCGGCAACGACAGCGTCGGCGGCGGCGACGACACCATGACCGGCGGCGACGGGGAAGATCGCTTCATCTTCAACTTCTTCAAGGACGGCGATGCCGATGTCATCACCGATTTCGAGGACGGCACCGACGGCTTCCTGATCCGCACGGTCAGCACGCTGGACGGCACGCCCAACATCGACAATGGCGGCAAC
>NZ_JBKOTX010000601.1:0-334 GCF_047086965.1 Roseovarius halophilus (ex Wu et al. 2025)
GACCATGGCCGAGGCGGTGGGCATCTCGCCGTCGAGCGTGGGAAGGATATGGGCGGACGCAGGGCTGAAGCCGCACCAGACGCGCAGCTTCAAGGTCTCGAACGACCCGAAGTTCGAGGAGAAGGTCACCGAGATCGTAGGGCTTTACCTCGACCCGCCGGATCGCGCGGTGGTCCTGTGCGTCGATGAAAAGTCCCAGATCCAGGCACTGGACCGCACCCAGCCCGGTCTGCCGCTTCTTTGGTTGCCGCCCGTGATGCAAGAAGTTTTTGACCTTATTGGCGTGTGATCGAGTACGAACTTCTTTCAGGCCTCGTGTTGCGGCACTTCCAGA
>NZ_JBKOTX010000602.1:0-334 GCF_047086965.1 Roseovarius halophilus (ex Wu et al. 2025)
CGCGCCTCGGCCTGGGCCAGGGCGGCGGCGCGGACCTGCTCCTCGATCTCGCGGCGTTCGGTGTTCAAGTCGTCCAGTCTCGTCGCCATGGCCTGTGCCTCGCGCGGGTCTGGCGTGGCCAGCAGCCGCGCGCCCAGGTCGGCCTTGCCGATCCGCCCGCCGGCGTTCACCCGTGGCCCCAGCAGGAAGCCCAGGTGATGACTGCTGGGCGCGCTGTCGAGCCGCGCGACATCGGCCAGCGCGACCAGCCCGGGGCGCTGGCGCCGGGCCATGACCGACAGCCCCTGGCGCACGAAGGCTCGGTTGACGCCGTGCAGGGGCGCCACGTCGGCCA
>NZ_JBKOTX010000603.1:0-331 GCF_047086965.1 Roseovarius halophilus (ex Wu et al. 2025)
GAAGCTCAAGAGCCACATCCACCGCAAGGGCAAGCGGGGCAAGCCGCTGACAGATCAGGCGACGGGCAGCAACCGGACCAAATCGACCGTGCGTGTCCGCGTGGAACATGTCTTCGGCGCGCAGGCCAATGACATGGGCGGCACGCTGGTGCGCACGGTCGGCATGGCGCGCGCCAAGGCGAAGATCGGGATGAAGAACATCGCTTACAACATGCGCCGCCTTGTGCAGCTCCGCCGCATCAACCCGTGCCCGGCGTGAACACCGGGCAAACCAGCGCGCAGGTCAGGCCGCAAATCTGGAGAAACCGGGGATGAAAGGCACCGAGCCGTG
>NZ_JBKOTX010000604.1:0-329 GCF_047086965.1 Roseovarius halophilus (ex Wu et al. 2025)
ATTGCCGCGGACGAGGTTGTCGGTGGTGTCGCCGGTGAGGTAGTCGTCCGCGCTGCCGCCCTCGAGGTTCTCGAAGCCGGTGAAGCTGTCGCCGGCGGCGTGGCCGCCACTGGCGGTGCCGTTGTAGAGCTTCACGGTGACGCCTGCGCTGTCCCCGGCATAGCTGAGCATGTCGGTGCCGTTGCCGCCGGCCAGACTGTCGCTACCAGCACTACCAAACATGAAATCGTCCCCGGCGCCGCCTTCGGCGGTGTCATCGCCGCTGCCGACGTTGATGTAGTCGTCCCCGGCATTGCCGCGGACGAGGTTGTCGGTGGTGTCGCCGGTGA
>NZ_JBKOTX010000605.1:0-326 GCF_047086965.1 Roseovarius halophilus (ex Wu et al. 2025)
CGGGGCTGTTTCGCAGCCGCCGCGCGCCGGGCGCGCAGCCCGGTGCCGATGGAACCATGGATGAAGGCGAGCGCCTGACGATTTTCGGAGCCCGCCCGGCGCACCGCAAGGTCCGGCGCACGCCGCGCTTTCTCGGGCTGATCCTGACGGCGGTGCTGATCCTGGTCCTGCTGGCCGTGGCGGCGCTGGCGGCGTTGAACGCCGACACAGTTGCGCGGTGGTTCGGCTGGGACAGCGGGCCGGTCCAGACCGCGGCCGCCCCGCCCGCGCCACCCGCCATGGACACCGGTGAACCGGTCACCCCGGGGGCGGGTGCCTCCGCCCCC
>NZ_JBKOTX010000606.1:0-325 GCF_047086965.1 Roseovarius halophilus (ex Wu et al. 2025)
GCGGCGTCGCGCCATTGCAAGCGGCAGAGCAGGGCGCGTGGCTGCACGTGGCCTGCGCGCGCCGGTTCGGCCCCGGCCTTGTTGCCGAGGACCTGCCCGAAATGCTGCCGCCGGTCCTGCGCGAGCTGGGGGCCTGAGGCGCGCCGCTCAGGCGGCCAGTTCCAGACCGTCCACGTAAAGCACGTGCGCGTGGTCGAAACTCAGCGTGCAGAGCGTCATCGCCGCCGGCGTGTCGAAGGTGACGAATTCGTCATCGACAAGGCGCGCGGCCGCCATCGCCGGGGCCAGCTGGCGCGATTTCGGCGCCGTGGTGGTGGTGCGCGAC
>NZ_JBKOTX010000607.1:0-325 GCF_047086965.1 Roseovarius halophilus (ex Wu et al. 2025)
CAGCGGCTGCACGCCCTTGTTCTTGAACGCGGAGCCGCCCAGCACCGGCACGAGCGTTTCGCGCGGCTGGAGCGCGGCTTTCGCTTTCTCGACACGGTGGCGCAGGTGGCGCCGCTTCTGGGGCTGTTCGGCACGGTGCTCGGCATGATCGAGGCGTTCCGGGCGCTGCAGGAGGCGGGCAGCCAGGTGGACCCGTCGCTGCTGGCCGGCGGTATCTGGGTGGCGCTGCTGACCACGGCGGCCGGGCTCGCCGTGGCCATGCCGGCCTCGGTCGTGCTGTCGTGGCTGGAGGCGCGCGTGGCCGCCGACCGCGCCCTCACCGACC
>NZ_JBKOTX010000608.1:0-324 GCF_047086965.1 Roseovarius halophilus (ex Wu et al. 2025)
GATCCTGGTCGAGGCGCGGCCAAACGCCCGGTGGTCGTTGGATTTCGCTTCGCGGACCTTCGGTTCGTCCATGACCAGCTCGCCTGTGGCCGGCGGTTCGCTCGCCATTGTTCTTGAACCAATGGCGCCCAATGGCTCGCCCTGAACGTGGTCGACGATGTCACCCGGGAATGCCTCGCGGCGATCCCGGACACATCGATCTCGGGGCGGCGTGTCGTGCGGGAACTGACGGCCCTGGTCGAACGGCGTGGAAAGCCTGGCATGATTGTCAGCGACAACGGCACCGACCTGACCAGTAACGCGATCTTAACCTTTGCCACGGAG
>NZ_JBKOTX010000609.1:0-323 GCF_047086965.1 Roseovarius halophilus (ex Wu et al. 2025)
ACCGCCCTTGGCGCGCGAGGCGGCCGCGCGCAGCCGATCGAGCGTTTCCGGCGATGGCGTTCCGGCGGCCTGGCGCTGGGGCGCGACAAAGCCTTCAGGGTCGGCGTCTATCTGCGCGTCCGAGGTCCGGGCGCGCGGCTGGTAAGCCGGTTGCGGCAGGTCGGACTCGGCCGCGGGGGCGTCGAAGGTGTCGCCGGCCTCGTCGTCGGCCGCCTCGTGCTGATCGACCACGGGGCCATCGAAGAGCGTCGGTTCGGGCGCGACCTCGGCGGCCGTGGGCAGGGCGATTGCAATTTTTAAACAGCCGATGGCAAGTTTTACCA
>NZ_JBKOTX010000610.1:0-322 GCF_047086965.1 Roseovarius halophilus (ex Wu et al. 2025)
GGCGCGAGCGCCTCGCCCAGCCCGGCGAGCGGTACGTCGCGGGCGTTCACGCGCAGTGCGTCCGCCCGCAGCTGCACGAAGATCGGGGCCGGCCCGTCGCCGGGCGGCCCGCCACCGGCCGAGGCAAGCTCGACATCCGAGAACCGCGAGAAGGTCGAGGACAGCATGAAGAACAGGAGCAAAAGGAAGATCACGTCGATCAGCGAGGTGAGCGAGAGCCGTCGCCGCCGGACGCCGGGGTCACGCACCGGCGGGCACCGCCGGGCCCTGCGCGGCCTCGCGGGCCGCTGACGTGGTGTCCGGGCGTAGCACCACGCCGAGC
>NZ_JBKOTX010000611.1:0-320 GCF_047086965.1 Roseovarius halophilus (ex Wu et al. 2025)
GACCTGTGTTTGCAGGACGCCATCGCCGTTCCCGGCTTGCCCAAGATGGGCGTGAAAACCGTCAACAGTTACATCGACATGTTCCGCCGCTTCTGGGACTGGGCAGAACGGCATGAAGACCCTGCAAGGCCTCACGCCGTTCGAATACATTTGCAAAATCTGGACAAACGAACCTGACAGTTTCAATGTCGATCCGACCCACCACATGACGGGACTAAACACTGGCGCAGTATCGGGCCTTCGAGGCGGAGGCCGCGACGGGCGGTGCCGATCGACTTGCCAGCCTGCAAGGGCTCTTGAGGGATATTCCCGACGGAAAA
>NZ_JBKOTX010000612.1:0-317 GCF_047086965.1 Roseovarius halophilus (ex Wu et al. 2025)
TGGCGCGTCTCGACCTCGATGACCACCGTTCGCGATCGCGCTCGAACCTGTGGCGCGCTGATCGCTCACTGTGCTCGATGCGTTGAACCAGGCCATCTGCCAACGATGCCCGGCCGAGGGCGGTGGACTGATCCACCACTCAGACCGCGGCAGCCGTTCGCAAGCTCACCTATCCATCCGCTACACCGAGCGCCTGGCCGATGCCGGAATCGACACCTCGGTCGGCAGTGTCGGTGATTCATATGATAACGCAATGGCCGAAAGCGTCATTGGCCTCTTCAAGACCGAGGTCATCAACTACCTCGGACCCTGGAAGT
>NZ_JBKOTX010000613.1:0-311 GCF_047086965.1 Roseovarius halophilus (ex Wu et al. 2025)
ACACCGGGAGACCACTCCCAAAACCGACGAAAACAATGGCGAGGCAACAACGCCCGCGCGTGGTTCAGCACGCCCGTGCCGGTGCGCGGGGCGTCGTCCTGATAAAAGTCCAGCACATCGTCGAAACCCGCATGGGTCATGGCCTCCTCGCTTTCGCGCCGCAACAGCGGCAGGCCGGGCCAATGCCCATGACTGTCAAGGAAATCCATGATCTCGCGCGGCGTGCCCCGCCCCGCGCGCAGGCGGTACCATTCGATCAGCGCCGCCGCCGCGGGACCGTCCCGCAAGGCCAGCCGCGCCGCCACGTCCCA
>NZ_JBKOTX010000614.1:0-309 GCF_047086965.1 Roseovarius halophilus (ex Wu et al. 2025)
ATGCGGTTTCTCGGGCTGGGGCTCGAGGACCGGGTGCCGGACGCCAAGACGGTCTGGCTCTATCGCGAGGGTCTGGTGGAGACGGGTCTGGTCGAAGAGTTGTTCCGCCAGTTCGACGGCTACCTGGCGCGGCAGGGCTACATCGCGCGGGGCGGGCAGATCCTGGATGGTGAGCGGTGCAGCGCCACGGGTTCGAGCGCACCGCGAACGATCGTGGCGGTGCCGAAGAACCACAACACCCGCGATGAGAACAAAGCGATCAAGAACGGCGAAGTACCCGAGGACTGGGCCGACAAGCCCGCGAAGCGC
>NZ_JBKOTX010000615.1:0-306 GCF_047086965.1 Roseovarius halophilus (ex Wu et al. 2025)
GGCGCGGCTGCGTGCTGGATGCCGACGCCCTGACGTCCTACGAGGCGGCGCCGGAAACGCTGTTCGCGCAGCTGCACGCGAACTGCGTGCTGACGCCCCATGCGGGCGAATTCGCCCGGCTTTTTCCAGACATCGCGGACAAGCTGCGCGCCCCGGCCGAGAGCGGCCCGGCCTATTCCAAGGTCGATGCCACGCGCGCGGCGGCCGCCCGGGCCGGGTGCACGGTGCTGTTCAAGGGGCCCGACACGGTGATCGCCGATGCGTCCGGCCGGTGCCGGGTGAATGCGGCGCACGGGGCGCAGGCCG
>NZ_JBKOTX010000616.1:0-299 GCF_047086965.1 Roseovarius halophilus (ex Wu et al. 2025)
CTACGCGCGCAACCCGCGGAACAACGCCGAGGCCATCGCAACGGTCGCGGCCTCGATCCAGGAGTTTGGCTGGCGCCAGCCGATCGTCGTGGACGAGGCCATGGTTGTGCTGGCCGGGCACACGCGGCTCGAGGCCGCGCGCAAGCTGGGGTTTGAGACCGCGCCGGTGCATGTCGCCAAGGGGCTGACAGAGGCCCAGGCGCGCGCGTTTCGCATCATGGACAACCGCTCGAGCGAGAATGCCGCGTGGGACAAGGACCTGCTGAACCTCGAACTGGCGGACTTGCTGGAGGCGGATT
>NZ_JBKOTX010000617.1:0-297 GCF_047086965.1 Roseovarius halophilus (ex Wu et al. 2025)
GTGGCGGCGCGGTATGGTATCCGGCCGAACCAGTTGTCGGCTTGGCGGCGCATGGCGAAGGACGGCGATCTCGTCCTGCCGGCCGATGAGCGCGATGGGGATGAGGTGGTGTTCGCGCCGCTCGTGGTCTGCGATGCGGAGGGGTCTGCGCCCGAAGCGTATGGCAGCGCCACCGGACGCGATGTCCGGATCGCGGTTGGCGAGGTGGTGATCCAGCTCGAGGCTGACACGCCCGCCGCTCGCATTGCCGGGATCGTCCGGGCGCTCGGGGTGCCCGCGTAATGCTGCCCGCGCACA
>NZ_JBKOTX010000618.1:0-296 GCF_047086965.1 Roseovarius halophilus (ex Wu et al. 2025)
GCGCGCCCACAAGAGGCCCGCGACAAGGGTACGTTAACGGCGAGGCGGTAGTGTTCGGACAGGGGCCTCTTGCGGTGCGGCCTCGGGTGGCGTCGCCTCGGCACCGCCGGTACTTGGGGCGGGACGGCTCTCGCCCTCTGGCGCCGCCATGTCGGCAACCTCCACCGGTGCGGTCGGGGCCGGATACTGCGCCTCCTCCGCCCCGTCGCGGGCGCGGTCCGACACCGGGGCCGGATCATGAGCGTCGCCGGATACCCCGGCTGCGCTATCCGGGGTGGCCGCGTCGGGCGCATCGC
>NZ_JBKOTX010000619.1:0-295 GCF_047086965.1 Roseovarius halophilus (ex Wu et al. 2025)
CACGCGTGTATCCGCCCAAGTCCGGAATACCACGTCGAAGCCGTGGCGCGTCACCCTTCGGGGCCCCTGCCGCGGGCCGCTCCCCGACGGGGCCCGCGGTAAGGTCGCCGCCCGGTGCGCCACCCTCGGCAACCGGAAGGCGGCCCGCGTCCTCGGCCGGACCACCGAAAGGCGGCAAAGCCTGCGCCAGCGGCCCGGCCGTTTGCACAGCACTCGGGGCAGGCCCCGGCGACTGTCCCGGGAACGGAGGGTTTTCGATCTCAACGTCGCGGGCACGCTCTTTACCATGCAGGCC
>NZ_JBKOTX010000620.1:0-294 GCF_047086965.1 Roseovarius halophilus (ex Wu et al. 2025)
AGCCGCGCGCAGGGCAACGCCGCGGCCAGCAATTACCCGGGCAGTGTGATGCGCCACATCGCGCGCGTGCCCCGCCCACGTGCCAGCAGCCGGGGCGCGGCCGTGGTGCGTTTCTCGATTTCCGAAAGGGGCTGGCTGTCCGCGCTGCGGCTCGCCCAAAGCTCCGGGTCGTCGCGGCTGGACCGGGCGGCGATGACGGTGCTGCGCCGGGCCGCGCCCTTTCCGCGCCCGCCCCGGGGGGCAAAGCGCAGCTTCACCATACGGATAGAGGGGCGGTAACGCCGGTATCGCCGT
>NZ_JBKOTX010000621.1:0-293 GCF_047086965.1 Roseovarius halophilus (ex Wu et al. 2025)
GTTGCAGCGCGCCAGCTCCAGCACCTGCATCTTGTTGAGCTTGGGGATTGCCTTGAAGTCGAAACTGTCGAGGCTTTTGGTGGCCGGGAACTTGGCCGCCTTGATGCGGCGCTCGACCATCCGTCGCTCGCGATCGATCAGCTCCAGTTCGACCAGGCGCGTCAGGAACTGGACGTGGTCCAAGCCCTCGGCAGTGAACCAGACCGGGTTTACCGGAGAGCCAAAAGCTCAGAAGGTAAGCTATGACCAAAGGGAACCCAGGGAACCGTTTTTCGACAGAGGTACGTGCGCGC
>NZ_JBKOTX010000622.1:0-292 GCF_047086965.1 Roseovarius halophilus (ex Wu et al. 2025)
CGGTGCGGCGCCAGCACGGCGTCGAGCGCCTGCGCGCTGTCCTCGTCCGCCGCACACTCATTGTGGATCACCACGTCATAGCCATCCGCATAACGCGGATTGCCATAGATTGGCAGCGCCGGGCGCGTCGCCTTTTCTCCAGGTCTGGGGTCGTGGTAGACGTGGCTGACTTCGGCCGGCATGCGCTCCTTCAGCGCCCGTTCCAGCACCTCGCGCTGGCGCGGGTAGTCGTGGCAGCAGCCGCCGCTGACGATCAACACCTTGACCGGCCTGGGCGCCTCGGCATGCGCCG
>NZ_JBKOTX010000623.1:0-291 GCF_047086965.1 Roseovarius halophilus (ex Wu et al. 2025)
GTCTTGTTTGGCTGGCCGGACTTCTGGCATAATTGCCGGCTCAGCTGTACCTGCCCGAGTGGTGAAATTGGTAGACGCAGGGGACTCAAAATCCCCCGCCGCAAGGCGTGCCGGTTCGATTCCGGCCTCGGGCACCAGATTCCAAGCCGCTTCTGTTCATTCAGAAGCGGCTTTTTCATTGGGCGCCCGCCCTGCCAGGCAGCGCCTCCTGCAGACGTGGGATAATCGCACCTTTGCCCCGGGCACGGCTCAAGAGGTTGATCGCACGGGCGCGCGAGGGCCTTTATCCGC
>NZ_JBKOTX010000624.1:0-286 GCF_047086965.1 Roseovarius halophilus (ex Wu et al. 2025)
CGCCGCGCTGTAAACCTCAAAACGTCGACGCCATCCAAGCGCCGTCAACACGCTACTGCGGCCAAATCAGGCCCAGAAGCCTCAAAAATCGAGGTGCCCAAATAAATTTAGCAAAAGACTTTGCAGCAGCTTTTGGCGTTGTTGCATTGGTGTTTGTAATTACCATTGCAATTATTATCCTCCTGCGTGCGTAATCCGAGGTCATCCGGCCACCGATTCCGAAAGTATCCGGCCACCCAATCCAATTTTATCCGGCCAGTGATTCCGGGGTATTCGGCCACCCCTG
>NZ_JBKOTX010000625.1:0-281 GCF_047086965.1 Roseovarius halophilus (ex Wu et al. 2025)
CCCGCCACGCTGCCTATGCCGACCAGACGGCAAGCAGTATGTCCGGCTGCAGCCTGCGCCTGCATGGTCGCAATGAAGGGTGAGAAGGTCGCCACCGTCGCCGTCACATTGGTCGCAAACACTTGCTCAAAAACCTGCAGATCTTCCGCATACTCGGTCAGCGTGCCGCGCGAGATACCTGCATTCGCAATGACGATGTCTATCCCTTGCGCATGCGCGAGGAAGTCAGTCGCAGCTTGTGTCAACGCAGCATGGTCGTTGACGTCCAATGCATAGATCTG
>NZ_JBKOTX010000626.1:0-280 GCF_047086965.1 Roseovarius halophilus (ex Wu et al. 2025)
CGGGCCAAGGTAGGTGACGGGGCTGCCGTCGGTGTCCACCATTTGCCACGTCCCGTCCGGTTGCAGGCACGCCGTGCCTTGCACCTCCTGCATGACGCCGTTGATCTCGGTTTGCCCCGTCATCGGCTGGCAGGTGCCGACCGGCACGTCTTGCGCCGTCGCGCATGCGCAGATGCCCAGCGTGATCAGCGCCATCGTCAAGGTTGTCAGACGCTTCATGTTCATCCCCCAACACCAGGAATGCCCGACGTCTCAATACGCGCTGCAGCGGTGGTTCAGT
>NZ_JBKOTX010000627.1:0-279 GCF_047086965.1 Roseovarius halophilus (ex Wu et al. 2025)
GGCGAGGGCCTGGTCCAACCGGCCCTCCGGCCCGCGGCCCCCGCCGTGAAACCGCGCCAGCCCGCCATCGGCATGGCGCAGGGCGCGCAGGATCGGCGCGATCCGGTCTATGGCCGACCAAAGCGCCTCCGGCAGCGGCCGGTCGGCCTTCGTCAGGGCCGCCTGCACCGCGGTCAGCAGCGACAGGATGTGCAACAGATCCTCGGGACTGCGCGCCGCGATCGCGCCGTCGCGGCCGATCTGCCCCCTGCAGTCCGCCGCCAGCGCCGCCACGGCGGG
>NZ_JBKOTX010000628.1:0-279 GCF_047086965.1 Roseovarius halophilus (ex Wu et al. 2025)
GCTTGTGACAGGCGATGCGCGCATGGATCACCTCGACACCACGGTCACGGCAGAATGCCTGCAACGCCGCGGTTTGCGGGATCACGGTGCGCACCGCCCGGGTCGAGGCCGGGGTGATCCTGTCCAGCCTGCACGCGGCCGCCGAGGCGCAGGGCCTGATCTTTCCGCTGACCTTCGGCGCGCGGGGATCGGCCATGATCGGCGGGGGCCGCCAAGCACGTAGGACGGGCGAATGACAAGAGGAAAGCCTATGGACTCCGCGATGGACAATGCCTGCGC
>NZ_JBKOTX010000629.1:0-276 GCF_047086965.1 Roseovarius halophilus (ex Wu et al. 2025)
GTCTCGGATAGCGGGCCAGGTGAAGGTCGTTTCCTCAAGACGCTTGTAGGCCATCACGAGCCCGGTCCCGTCCCAGAACAGGATCTTCAGCCGGTCGGCACGCTTCGCGCGGAACACGAACACCGTGCCGGTGAACGGATCCTCCTTCAGCACAGACTGAACCAGCGCCGCCAACCCGTCATGGCCTTTACGGAAATCCACCGGCCGCGTCGCGACCATGATACGGACCTTGTGCGCGGGCAGCATTACGCGGGCACCCCGAGCGCCCGGACGATC
>NZ_JBKOTX010000630.1:0-276 GCF_047086965.1 Roseovarius halophilus (ex Wu et al. 2025)
GGTTTCGTCGACGATGCGGCGCAGGCGGTCGCGTGGGCACGCGAGCACGCGGTTGCGTTCGGCGGCGATCCACATCGCCTGTTTCTGATGGGGCACTCTGCCGGCGCACAGATTGCCGCGTTGCTTGCGACCGACGGCCGCTATCTGGCGGCACAGGAGATGCGCAAGAGCGATATCGCCGGCGTGATCGGCCTGGCCGGGGCTTACGATTTCCTGCCGCTGCGTGATGCGACGCTTGAAAGGATCTTCCCGGAGGAAGCGCGCGCCGGGAGCCAG
>NZ_JBKOTX010000631.1:0-275 GCF_047086965.1 Roseovarius halophilus (ex Wu et al. 2025)
GGGTAGGTGACGGTCTGGGTGCGCACATAGCTCGGTCCCCAGGGGCCCGGGCCCCAGGCGGAGCCCCAAGGGCCACCCCAGCCCGGACCCCAGTAGGGGTCGGCGTAGCTGTAGCTCTGCTGGCGCTGGTCGAGGATCACATAGAGTTTGATCCTGAGGTCTGGCCGCGTGCCTGTCGCGGCGGGGCGCAGCCCACGCTGGTCGAGGCCGCCGCTGACCGAGTCGCGCAGGCGCTGCTCGGTGAGGTCGCTGCGCACCCGGGGATCGTTGGGTCG
>NZ_JBKOTX010000632.1:0-273 GCF_047086965.1 Roseovarius halophilus (ex Wu et al. 2025)
GCGCTTCGCGGGCTTGTCGGCCCAGTCCTCGGGTACTTCGCCGTTCTTGATCGCTTTGTTCTCATCGCGGGTGTTGTGGTTCTTCGGCACCGCCACGATGGACGCGTCCAGGATCTGCCCGCCCCGCGCGATGTAGCCCTGCCGCGCCAGGTAGCCGTCGAACTGGCGGAACAGCTCTTCGACCAGACCCGTCTCCACCAGACCCTCGCGATAGAGCCAGACCGTCTTGGCGTCCGGCACCCGGTCCTCGAGCCCCAGCCCGAGAAACCGCAT
>NZ_JBKOTX010000633.1:0-272 GCF_047086965.1 Roseovarius halophilus (ex Wu et al. 2025)
TGTTCAGCGGGCTGCTGTCGCACTACCTGTTCCGAGACCGCTACGGGCGGCCGGGCAAAGGGAATGACAAGGGCAATGTCGAGGGGATGGTGGGCTATGCCCGCCGCAACCACATGGTGCCGATCCCCCACTTCCCGGATTGGGAGAGCTTCAACGCCTATCTCGAAGAGCAGTGTCGCGCCCGTCAGACTGATACACTCCGTGGGCACACGGAGACCATCGGCGCGCGCCTGCAAAGAGACCTGGCCGAGATGCGCCCCCTGCCGGCGGCC
>NZ_JBKOTX010000634.1:0-271 GCF_047086965.1 Roseovarius halophilus (ex Wu et al. 2025)
GGGCCGAGCAGCGAAGAGAAGGCCCGCAGTGAGCCATTGGAACGGTCGCCAAGGTTGCGCCACCGGTCCGAGCGACCGCTGGCGACGGTCCGAGAGACAATGGCGAACGAGCTGGAGCGCGAGGTCAAAGAGCTGCGCACCGCCAACGAGATCCTGAAGAAGGGTGAGCCAATGGAACGGTCGCCAAGGTTGCGCCACCGGTCCGAGCGACCGCTGGCGACGGTCCGAGAGACATTGGCGAACGCATATTTTGCCCAGGCGGAGCTCGACC
>NZ_JBKOTX010000635.1:0-270 GCF_047086965.1 Roseovarius halophilus (ex Wu et al. 2025)
CCGAAGCGACGGGGGCCGCAGGGTGCGTGCAGTGACGCCCATCTTTTGACCCACATTGAGGCGGTGATTGCCGCCTCGCCGTTTTCCGGCGAGGGCTACCGGAAAGTCTGGGCGCGACTGCGGACACAGGACGTGCGGACGGCCGCGCGCCGGGTCCGACGTGTCATGAACGAGAACAACCTGCTCGCACCGCAGCGCCCTGTCCAGCGCGATGCCCATCCGCATGATGGCACCATCGTCACCGACAAGGTGGACGAGGTCTGGGGCACA
>NZ_JBKOTX010000636.1:0-270 GCF_047086965.1 Roseovarius halophilus (ex Wu et al. 2025)
AATGCGTGCTCACGCCCAAACGCCGAGACACCTCCCGAACCGGATATCCCCGCACCGTGATCTGATGCACCGCATCCCGCTTGAACTCGTCGCTGTAATCGCTTGTCCCCATGTCGGCCTCCTAGCCTCAAAGTTAGGGGGCAAAGCGTCTACAAATCTAGGGGCACCTCAGCAGCGTCTTGAGTCGGCGCGTATAATTACAGGCTGCGATGACGTCGCCGAGGTGGGTTTCGAGTTGAGCCTGTGCCTCGTAATGGTAGCGCTTGACGG
>NZ_JBKOTX010000637.1:0-270 GCF_047086965.1 Roseovarius halophilus (ex Wu et al. 2025)
GCGCGTCTTGCACATCAGCTTGGGGCGGCCGTTGATCTCCGCGCTGCACGAGCCGCAGTGGGCCGCCTTGCAGTTCCACCGCACCGCGAGGTCGCTCGCCTGGTGCGCCTGGATGTAGAGGACCGCGTCGAGGACGACCATCCCCTCGACCAGCGGCAACTCGTAGTCGACCTCTTCCCCACCGTTCGCGTCTCCGCGGAAGATCTTGAGCTTCGCCGTCTTGCCGCCCTTAGCGCCCAGCTCCGGGTCTTCGACCGGGGCGTACGCCTT
>NZ_JBKOTX010000638.1:0-269 GCF_047086965.1 Roseovarius halophilus (ex Wu et al. 2025)
CATCTGCAAGGTCGTGGTCTTGCCGCAGCCCGAGGGGCCGAGCAGCGAGACGAACTCGCCCTTGTGCACCTCCAGGTTGAAGTCTTGAACCACGCGGAGGTCGCCGTACTGCTTGGAGACATGGTTGAGGCGCAGAAAACTCATCGGTCATCCTTTGCGACGGGGCCTTAGTTCTGGGTCCTGAGGCCGCATTCTTTGTCTGAAGAATATGGATATGCTATTGCAATGCACGTGCCAAGACATTGGGTTTACGTAGGTGTATACGCTGT
>NZ_JBKOTX010000639.1:0-268 GCF_047086965.1 Roseovarius halophilus (ex Wu et al. 2025)
GCCGAGCGTTTGTATGAACAGGCATGGCTGCGCAAGCTGGTGATCCTGATTGTGCTGGCACTCGTGTGGGAAGGCGGCGCACGCTGGCTCGACAATCCGCTGCTGCTGCCGACCTTCTCCGACACAGCACAGGCCCTATGGGCGGGCCTGGCCAGCGGCACGCTGTTTGCGCGCATCGGCACGTCCATGGAGACCCTGCTCGCCGGCTATGCACTGGGCCTGGCGCTATCGTGTGCACTGGTGGTGCTCGGCATCAGCAACCGCCTCG
>NZ_JBKOTX010000640.1:0-268 GCF_047086965.1 Roseovarius halophilus (ex Wu et al. 2025)
GTTTTCCGAGCTCTGGAAGAACTATGCGCACGGCAACCCGTACGACGATCCGAACGGACAGTACAAGAACCAGTGTGCGATCCGGATGAGCGTGACGCTGCACAAGGTCGGCATCGCAATGAAGTCGTTTTCGCAGAAGCAGGTTCGGCCGATGCCGGGCAAACCGACGCTGGGCCGACTTCTGATCGACGACAAGCCGACCGCGACTCGTGCATACGAGTTCGCGGCGTGGTTGAAGCTGCGGCCGGTCGCGGGAGTACTGGCTCCC
>NZ_JBKOTX010000641.1:0-267 GCF_047086965.1 Roseovarius halophilus (ex Wu et al. 2025)
GTTGATGTAGTCGTCCCCGGCATTGCCGCGGACGAGGTTGTCGGTGGTGTCGCCGGTGAGGTAGTCGTCCGCGCTGCCGCCCTCGAGGTTCTCGAAACCGGTGAAGCTGTCGCCGGCGGCATGGCCGCCACTGGCGGTGCCGTTGTAGAGCTTCACGGTGACCCCTGTGCTGTCCCCGGCATAGCTGAGCATGTCGGTGCCGTTACCGCCCAGGATATTGTCGGCCCCGTCGCCGCCCTCGGCGGTATCGTCCCCGCTGCCGACGTT
>NZ_JBKOTX010000642.1:0-267 GCF_047086965.1 Roseovarius halophilus (ex Wu et al. 2025)
GAAACTAATCAGGAGCACTACTACGCTCGGCCTGTTATGCTTGATACATAAAAAGTTCCGCGCACAGGCGAGGAGCTTGGTATTGCTTGAGCTGGTCTATACGACAGGGCACTGGCTTTTCGTATCTGGTTGTGGCAAGGAATGGTTCCGGCTTTAGCTACATAAAGAAGACCAAATTACCAACCAAAGGACATCTCATGCTGACTTCAGCTGCACAACGCATTCTCAATCTCACAACCCAACGGGAAAACCTGGCGCGTGAAATAG
>NZ_JBKOTX010000643.1:0-266 GCF_047086965.1 Roseovarius halophilus (ex Wu et al. 2025)
GTTTCAGCATCTCCGGCAGGCGATGCAGGGTTTGCGGGCCGAACACCAGATCGACATACGGCGCACGTTTGACGATGACATCGCCTTCCTGTGACGCGACGCAACCACCGACGCCGATCACGAGGTCGGGTTTGTTGACCTTCAGCTCACGCAGACGGCCGAGATCAGAGAATACTTTCTCTTGCGCTTTTTCCCGTACTGAACAGGTGTTGAGCAGGATCACATCGGCATCTTCCGGTGTGTCGGTTTTGATCAAACCTTCGGAG
>NZ_JBKOTX010000644.1:0-265 GCF_047086965.1 Roseovarius halophilus (ex Wu et al. 2025)
GACCTTCCGACCGATCAGGCGGTGCGGCACGGAGTAGAAGCTGTGCAGCACCTCGATATGGTAGTCGGGATGCACCTTGGCCTGCTTCCATTCAGCGTACTCGAAAGGCGTGTCGGGCAAGGGGCGCAGCGCCGCACGTTCGATCTCTTCAAAGAGCTCATGCCGCGAGCGACCCACCCGCCGCATGGTGCGCGCATTGAGATCTGCAAGCAGCTCGGCAATGGCCAGGTTCAGGGCCTCGATGGAAAAGAACTGCCGGTTGCGC
>NZ_JBKOTX010000645.1:0-265 GCF_047086965.1 Roseovarius halophilus (ex Wu et al. 2025)
GGAACGACGAGAAATCCAGTGGCCGCAGCGTGTGCATGCTGATCAGCAGCACGATGATCGACAGCGCGATGTTGAAGGTGAACAACAAGTCCAGGATGAACGGCGGCAGCGGCAGCACCATCATCGCCAGGATCAGGATGATCAGCACCGGGCCGGCGGCGGAGCGGTAGTCGCCCTGGCGCAGGAAGCTGGAGACTCGGAGCAGTGCGGCGTTCATCTGAGGGTACGGGCAGCGGGGGGCTTTTCGATGAATGCCATCTTGCCG
>NZ_JBKOTX010000646.1:0-264 GCF_047086965.1 Roseovarius halophilus (ex Wu et al. 2025)
GGTGGTTTTGCGGTGCCCCGCCCAGTGACCAGAGGGCCTGTTGCAGGTTCTCGGCCAGCGCCGTGAAGCTCTCCCCACCGAGGACCACGCCGACATGTTTGTCTTACGCTGAACCCGGCTCCTGGGATATAAAGGAGCCGCTGCCCGGCACCTCAAACATGCCGTGCAGCGGCTCGGGCTTCACGCAGCTTTTCGACGCCTTCGTGATCGCGCTGGTGCGCGCGATGCCGGTGAAGGCCGTGGCCGAGCTGTTGGAGGTGGGCG
>NZ_JBKOTX010000647.1:0-264 GCF_047086965.1 Roseovarius halophilus (ex Wu et al. 2025)
GCCCCACTCTGGCGGGCCGAGCTGTTCCGCAGCCGCTGGGGCCGCCCCGGCGACTGGGTCGCGCGTGCCACAGCCCAGGGCGGCTTGCACCTGGATCACCGGGTCGAGGCCGACGCCGCCCCGTTCCGCGCCGCCGAACACTGACCGGAGGCGCCCATGAGACACGAGGACAAGCTGCCCGTCCTCTTGCAGACAGTTCAAAGCGCGCCGCACCGGAATGCGGCCCAGCCCGTGGCCCCCGCCTGGCGGGCCGGAACCGGGGTC
>NZ_JBKOTX010000648.1:0-264 GCF_047086965.1 Roseovarius halophilus (ex Wu et al. 2025)
GGCGTCTCGGTGTTGTTGACCACGGGCAGCAGTGCCCATCGGGCCTGGGGGTCCAGCGGCTCGCTGCCGGTCATCGAACTGGTCGAGGCACAGCCGGCGAGCAGCAGGGCTGCAAGCCAGGTGAACGCTGAGGGTAGGGCTTTGAACGGGTTCATGGGAGGACCTCCTAGAAGTAGTGCCGGTATCGGATGGAAACGGTATTGATGGATGTGCCGCCGGGCGTCGTGGCCTCGCTGCGCTGCCATTCGAGGCGCAGGTGGTCGC
>NZ_JBKOTX010000649.1:0-262 GCF_047086965.1 Roseovarius halophilus (ex Wu et al. 2025)
CAGCGCGGCCGAAGTAGACATCGACGGGCGTCAGGTTTCCAAGGCTCTCGTGGTAGCGTTGGTTGTTGTAGTATTCGACGAAGGCGTCAATCTGGCGCTCGAGATCACCGGGCAGGAAGTAATGCTCGAGCAGGACACGGTTATTCGCTTCGCGGACCTTCGGTTCATGGTCTGGTGCCACCGCTCGATCTTGCCTTGGGTCTGTGGGTGGTAGGGTGCGCCGCGGACATGATCCATGCCCTTGTCGTCGAGGTAATCCGCC
>NZ_JBKOTX010000650.1:0-262 GCF_047086965.1 Roseovarius halophilus (ex Wu et al. 2025)
CTGGTACTGGCTGGCCAGATCATCCGTGCTGGTGCTGGCCAAAGGTGGCGGTGACGTTTGGGTGGTGGCTGTTTGCTCAGCTGCTGGCTGCAAATCGGCAAAGAAATCATCCGGCAGATGTTCGGCGCGGATTTGCTGGTCATCGGCCATGGCCAGGGCAATCTGCAGGACGCTGCTCAGCTGGCGCAGGTTGCCGGGCCACGGGTGACGCTCGAACAGACTCAGCACCTCATGACTCAGTCCCGCCCATTGCTGTGGTTCG
>NZ_JBKOTX010000651.1:0-262 GCF_047086965.1 Roseovarius halophilus (ex Wu et al. 2025)
GGCCGAGCCACCTTGGCACGTTCTGCCATCCGGTACTCGCCACCAATTCTATTTAGGAATCGCCAAGCACTGAAGAAGCGGCTCCGGAACGATGCCAGTGCGTTCAGACAGGCCCATGCCTCATCCGACTCGCCGCTCAGGTATTCCGCCCTGTCGATCTCGATCGTGCTGAAATGCTCTCCGCTCGGCAAGAAAACGCTCATCCCATCCTTGTCGAAGATGGCATTGTCCTGGGTTGCCTGAAACAGCACGAGCATCACAT
>NZ_JBKOTX010000652.1:0-261 GCF_047086965.1 Roseovarius halophilus (ex Wu et al. 2025)
GTGGAAGGCGAAGTTTGGCGGGATGACGGTTTCCGATGCCAAACGGCTCAAGGCGCTCGAAGACGAGAACGCAAAGCTGAAGAAGCTTCTGGCCGAGCATATGCTGGATGGTGAGACCATTTCCGCCATTGGTCCGAGGACAATGGTCGAACGCGATGAAGGAACTTCTGGCAAAAAAATGGTAGGGTGAGCCATTGATGCGCCATTGGTTCAAGCACAATGGCGAACCCGTGAAGCGCGACGCGGTTGCGCATCTGCAGG
>NZ_JBKOTX010000653.1:0-261 GCF_047086965.1 Roseovarius halophilus (ex Wu et al. 2025)
GCCTGTCTTCCTGACCTGCTTGATCCTGCTACAGGAACGGGTCCGCCTGGGACGTCACCGCGCCTGGATCACCCGGCGGCGCATCATTCTGCAAGGGTCACCCGCGCCTGCGTCATGGACGTGGTGCCCACCCACACGCTACTGGCCGACCTGCGCAAGGAAGTGGCACAGGCCTATTATCACTAGCCCGCGCAGACCGCCTGCACGTCATAGGCAAAGCCGCTGGTGTTGCCGATGGCCTCCTGGACCATGGTCGCCGCC
>NZ_JBKOTX010000654.1:0-260 GCF_047086965.1 Roseovarius halophilus (ex Wu et al. 2025)
GGGTTGGCGCGCAGGCAGCGGCCCTCCAGGCTGACTTGCGCGATGCCGACCGGTACTTGCTCGAACAGCGTGCGCAGCTTGGCTTCGCTGTCGCGGAAGGCGGCTTGCGCTTCCACCTCAGCGGTCACGTCCTGCGCGGCACCGATCATGGTGGGCGTGGCGGCCGTCGAATCCTGCGCCTCGCCTTCCTCGTGGATATGGCGGCGCGTGCCGTCGGGCAGGGCGATGGTGTATTCCACGCGATACGGCTGGCGCGTAGT
>NZ_JBKOTX010000655.1:0-259 GCF_047086965.1 Roseovarius halophilus (ex Wu et al. 2025)
ATGTTCGGCAAATGCTTTTGGTGTCTGATAGCCAAGCGCCGAATGTGGTCTTGTTTCGTTGAAGTCATCCGCCCAGGCCCGGATCACGGCGCGGGCGTGGGCCATGTTCCGGAACATGGTCTCGTTCAGGAGCTCGTCGCGCATGCGCCCGTTGAAACTCTCCACGAAGCCGTTCTGCATGGGCTTGCCCGGCGCGATGTAATGCCATTCGATCTTGCGCTCCGTGGCAAAGGTTAAGATCGCGTTACTGGTCAGGTCG
>NZ_JBKOTX010000656.1:0-259 GCF_047086965.1 Roseovarius halophilus (ex Wu et al. 2025)
CTGACAATAGTACTTCGCTATATAGCGATAATTTTGCTTCGGTGTATCTCATCGCAGCAAATGATTTAGGGTCATCAGGTGACCCCCAGTTACCTTGTCCTTCGATAAAGGGATAACGATAACTGAACGGTTGTGCCATCAACACCATTGCTTCATAACACGCTGAGTCGCCATGAGGGTGGTATTTACCCAACACATCACCCACAGTACGTGCAGATTTCTTCGGCTTACCACTGTTTTTTAAACCGAGCTCACTCAT
>NZ_JBKOTX010000657.1:0-258 GCF_047086965.1 Roseovarius halophilus (ex Wu et al. 2025)
CCGGCGGTTCCGCATTCTGAACGTGGTTGATGATGTCACCCGGGAATGCCTCGCGGCGATCCCGGACACATCGATCTCGGGGCGGCGTGTCGTGCGGGAGCTGACGGCCCTGGTCGAACGGCGTGGAAAGCCTGGCATGATTGTCAGCGACAACGGCACCGACCTGACCAGTAACGCGATCTTAACCTTTGCCACGGAGCGCAAGATCGAATGGCATTACATCGCGCCGGGCAAGCCCATGCAGAACGGCTTCGTGGA
>NZ_JBKOTX010000658.1:0-258 GCF_047086965.1 Roseovarius halophilus (ex Wu et al. 2025)
GTCCAGCTTGGCTTCGTACTCGTGGTAACCAATGCTGTCGTACAGTTCCATGCGCGTCTGCATGGTGTCGACCACGTTCTTCTGCGTGCCGTCGCGGCGAATGGCAGCGTAGACGTTCTCCGCCGCCTTGTTCATCGCGCGGAATGCCGACAGCTGATACAGGATCATCGATACGCCCACCGAGGCCAGTTCGTCGCGCGTAAACAGCGGCGTCTGGCCAAATTCAGTGATGTTGGCAAGCACCGGTACCTTCACGGC
>NZ_JBKOTX010000659.1:0-257 GCF_047086965.1 Roseovarius halophilus (ex Wu et al. 2025)
CCCAGACCACCGCATTTTCCCGATAACCGGAGATCCAAATGACACCGAAAACCGCAATCGTGACCGGCGCTGCCCGCGGCATCGGCCTTGCCACCACCCGCCTGCTTCTTGCCGAAGGCCGGCGCGTGGCCATGATCGACCGCGACGCCGAGGCGCTGACTGTCTGACGTCAGCGCCTTTGGGACAGATTTGAGGTTTTCGTAACGGAGGATTTCTGGTTCATCGCAGCCACCAAGGAGCGAAGATGAACAAGAAAT
>NZ_JBKOTX010000660.1:0-257 GCF_047086965.1 Roseovarius halophilus (ex Wu et al. 2025)
CCCGCGCCGACCCGGCCAGCGACGCGGGCCTGCCGGCGCGGCGCGCCGTGGCTGCCATGCCGACCATTTCCGCCGTCAGGTTGGTGGAATATTTCAGCATCCCGCGCAGGATGTCGCGCAACGGCGCGCTGCGGTGGGTGACAAGCACCGTCCCGCCCGGCCGGCCGCGCTGCGGCGCCGGGTCGGTCAGCACGATCCCGTGCGCGCGGGCAAAGCCTGCGAACACCTCGCCCGCGTATTGTGCGGGCTTGCGCACC
>NZ_JBKOTX010000661.1:0-257 GCF_047086965.1 Roseovarius halophilus (ex Wu et al. 2025)
GGCGGTGGCCTACGACGACGGCACGCAGGGCCACATGCTGGCCTTCGTGGCGGCGCAGCCGGGGGCCGAGGGGGCGCTCGCGCGCCTTGTCGGGGAGGCGGTGGCGTTCTCGGGGATGGAGGACGGCGCGCTTGACGTCGGGTTCTTCGAGCCGGACGCGCCGGTGACCGAGCGCCTTGCACGGGTGGGCTTGCGTTTCGATCTGCCCGCGGCGCGGGCCATGCCGGACCAGCCCCCGGGGGCCGCCCCGGGAATGG
>NZ_JBKOTX010000662.1:0-257 GCF_047086965.1 Roseovarius halophilus (ex Wu et al. 2025)
CGGCAGCGCCCGCGCGGGGGCGCTGCCATCCCGGAACAGGGTCGCCGCGCGGATTTCCTGCGTCCGCGACAGCGGCCAGAACGTGAAGATCAACACCGCCAGCAGGCTGTACAGCGCGGCCTCGGCCATCGGCAGGGCGTAGGGGGCAGAGACCGCCGGCACCGGCAGGCGCGCGGTGATCAGCGGCGCGAGCGCCACCGGCAGCCCGAAGCGAAAGACGGCGGGGTCGGCGGCTTCCATGGCGTAGGCGTCGCGCA
>NZ_JBKOTX010000663.1:0-256 GCF_047086965.1 Roseovarius halophilus (ex Wu et al. 2025)
GTGACGCCCATCTTTTGACCCACATTGAGGCGGTGATTGCCGCCTCGCCGTTTTCCGGCGAGGGCTACCGGAAAGTCTGGGCGCGACTGCGGACACAGGGACTATCCTGAATTTTGTGCTCTGGCGTGGTAACGGTTCTGAAAAGGAGACCAGGAATGAGAACAACCTGCTCGCACCGCAGCGCCCTGTCCAGCGCGATGCCCATCCGCATGATGGCACCATCGTCACCGACAAGGTGGACGAGGTCTGGGGCACA
>NZ_JBKOTX010000664.1:0-255 GCF_047086965.1 Roseovarius halophilus (ex Wu et al. 2025)
GATCTATGAGCCGGGTTTCACGCGGCTGGGCGGGGCATTGGCGGCGATTGCGCCGCCATCACCGACGCCGATCTATCGCTTCATGTTCTCGGATGAATTCGCCTGGGGCTTCCCGCCGCGCGAAAAATATCTCGACATTCATCTGGATCTGCTCAGCGAGGTTGCGCCCGGCGCACCGTGGATGATCGCGGGCCTCTGCGTCGATATCACGCCGCTGATCCCGCACACGGTCGCGCGAGGAGGTCACGTCCGTGT
>NZ_JBKOTX010000665.1:0-254 GCF_047086965.1 Roseovarius halophilus (ex Wu et al. 2025)
CGGTCGGCAGTGTCGGTGATTCATATGATAACGCAATGGCCGAAAGCGTCATTGGCCTCTTCAAGACCGAGGTCATCAACTACCTCGGACCCTGGAAGTCCATGGCACAGGTCTAATGGGAGACCCTGAAATGGGTCAGTTGGTACAATACGGAGCGGCTACACAGCGCCATCGGCCACCGGCCGCCGCAGGAAGTGGAGGATGAGTTCCATGCAGAGATGAATGCTCTTGAAAACGCCGCGTAGGTTTTGAAC
>NZ_JBKOTX010000666.1:0-254 GCF_047086965.1 Roseovarius halophilus (ex Wu et al. 2025)
TAGTGCATGAAGAAGGCGACACCTTTGTCGACGGCGGCCATATCAAGCGTGACTCCGCATCACTCGCGCTCGATGCGCGCATCACGCCGAATCTGCAATGGTCGTTCGATGGCTTGTACATGCAGCGCAACGTGCGGGGCGCGTACTACGGCATCATCCCCGGGCAGGACTTTGGCGTGCCGGTCAGCGAGTTCGTGCGCACACCGCGCGCCATTGACGGCAGCCAGCGCGTGGCCTCGCGCGGCTCGTACTAC
>NZ_JBKOTX010000667.1:0-253 GCF_047086965.1 Roseovarius halophilus (ex Wu et al. 2025)
GCGTGATTTCACCTTCGTTGACGACCTCGTCGAGGGGATTGTCCGGCTCACGGCGCAAGCCCCTGGCGCAGATGCTGTGGGCCCGATGGACAGCCTGTCCCCGGTCGCGCCCTACCGGGTTGTCAACATTGGCAATGGCGCGCCGGTGCAACTGTCTGGGTTGGGGCACGGTTTCCTGAGACAGTTCATAGCGCTAATTTTCCATCGAAGGAGAATGGACCATGGACGACAAGAACAGCTCGACACCTGGCGC
>NZ_JBKOTX010000668.1:0-253 GCF_047086965.1 Roseovarius halophilus (ex Wu et al. 2025)
TCTGTCGGGCGAAGCGCATGCCAGCAACCAGGGAGCTCTGATTAGCAGTTCGCTGATGATTGGCGACACAATCAACAGCCGTCTTTCGCAGCCGATGACGGGTGGAGTTTCTCAGTTCGCTGGGCCGGGTGCAATGAACAGCTTCGCGGCGATCGAGGGCGAGGCACTGGGCTATGCCGCAGTTGGCAAGAAGCGCTCTGTGGTCGATCCGAATTCGCCAATGGCTCACAAGGCGCCGGCTATGGTTGCGCCG
>NZ_JBKOTX010000669.1:0-251 GCF_047086965.1 Roseovarius halophilus (ex Wu et al. 2025)
ACCGGGCGCAGTTCGAGGCGCTCTTCGCCGGCCTGGACTGGCGCCGGGTGAAGGCGCTGGAAGCGCGCCGGCCGGCTGCGGCAGAGTGACTCGGGCGACTGATTTAGCGCGCATTTCCAGCCAGTTCGGTGTATATTCGAGGCATGTCGGCTCTGCCTGATATCGACCTCTCGGCCATTCCCGAGGACCAGCGCGATACGATCGCCGCACTGCTGCGCGAGAACAGCAACCTCAAGGGTGAGAAGACCAGC
>NZ_JBKOTX010000670.1:0-251 GCF_047086965.1 Roseovarius halophilus (ex Wu et al. 2025)
GTTCCGTTTGTCTTGTCGCTGCACCTGTTTTTGCGGAATTTCAGGCGGATCGGCAATGCGCAAAAGTTTGCGCTGGCATTTCTGCTGACACCAGCCATCGTCTATGCGGGAACCGACGTGAGCGATCTGACCGCGCTGCCCATCGAGCAGTTGATGCAAGTGCAGGTGGTGACCGGTGCGTCCAAGTACGCAGAAGCGGCCAATGAAGCACCCGCCAACGTGCAGGTCATCACGGCCGATGACATCAAGAC
>NZ_JBKOTX010000671.1:0-251 GCF_047086965.1 Roseovarius halophilus (ex Wu et al. 2025)
GCCATAGATAGATCTGAAAGAATCAACGACTGCCTTGTGGTTGGCCAGTGCTCGCGACGAGCAAGGCTGGAATGTTGAGTCGGTGCACTTGGAGTTGGGATCAAAGGTATGAATCGACGAAAGGATGGAGTTCGCATCCAGACCCTTTCTTCCATCCTTCACATTGATATTCGAGTCAATGTAACCACCCGTCCAAAAGCTCTGCATGAAGCAAAGAACACGAGGAGCATTAGCAAAACAGTCAGGACATG
>NZ_JBKOTX010000672.1:0-251 GCF_047086965.1 Roseovarius halophilus (ex Wu et al. 2025)
GCCCATACAGGTCTTTTCGCTTCAGTTTCAGCAGGTATTTCTGCACTATGGGGCCCGCTTCACGGTGGTGCTAACCAGGCAGTGATTGAAATGCTTGAAATGATTGAGCAGGATGGTGGTGATGTGGCTAAATATGTTGAAAAAGCGAAAAACAAAGACGATAACTTCCGCTTGATGGGCTTCGGTCACAGAGTTTACAAAAGCTTCGATCCGCGCGCAACAATTATCAAGAAAGCCGCAGACGATATCCT
>NZ_JBKOTX010000673.1:0-248 GCF_047086965.1 Roseovarius halophilus (ex Wu et al. 2025)
GGAGAGCATTGCCGCGCTGTGCCGCCGAGAAGGGATCAGCGAGAGCCTGTATTATACGTGGTCGAAGGAATTCCTTGAAGCGGGCAAGCAACGCCTGGCTGGGGGTGAAGGGGATCGTGGCCCCAGTGGGGCCGCGTAAGCCCCGGAACGCCCGCCAGGCGACATCGCCTGAGGTCAAGGACCTGCGCTCGGAATCGGCTGCGCTCAAGGAGGTCGTTGCCGATCTGACTCTGGAAAACCGTCTGCTC
>NZ_JBKOTX010000674.1:0-245 GCF_047086965.1 Roseovarius halophilus (ex Wu et al. 2025)
CAGGGGTGGCCGAATACCCCGGAATCACTGGCCGGATAAAATTGGATTGGGTGGCCGGATACTTTCGGAATCGGTGGCCGGATGACCTCGGATTACGCAGAAGACAGGCGCCCGCGTTGTGCGCCATGCCCGGGCGATCAACTTCGAACTCTCCGAGGCCGCGGTGTCCGGTAAGATGGTGCGCGCCATCCTGGCCGCCATTCATCGACTGCGAGCGCCACCGTCATGTGCGTGACCGCAATCCG
>NZ_JBKOTX010000675.1:0-244 GCF_047086965.1 Roseovarius halophilus (ex Wu et al. 2025)
AAGCAGGCCAAGGTGCATCCCGACTACCATATCGAGGTGCTGCACAGCTTCTACTCCGTGCCGCACCGCCTGATCGGTCGGAAGGTCGATGTCCGGCTAACCCACCGTATGATCGAGATATTCCACAACCATGAACGGGTGGCGGTTGTAGAGCGTCAACCACCTTGTCCGCGCGCGACAACCATCATGGCCGGTTTTGAGGCCGCCGGGGTTGGCGTGTTGTTTGGTGGTTTGGGTTAGGTTT
>NZ_JBKOTX010000676.1:0-244 GCF_047086965.1 Roseovarius halophilus (ex Wu et al. 2025)
TCGGGCCACAGCGAACCGCCGACACGACTACGGGCTGGCTGTGATCGTCTGGAAGTTGAATGGACGGACGGTGCCGCGGAAACGATCGATGGCGTATGTCATTGGTCAGACGGTGTGAGCGTCGGGGCGGCCAATTTGTGGCCGCCCTGTCAACCCCTCTCGTGCCGGCGGGACGCTTTTTGGTGAGACACGGAAACCTGTGACAGATCCCGCTCGAGGGGCTATAACAGCGATAAGATGATCG
>NZ_JBKOTX010000677.1:0-242 GCF_047086965.1 Roseovarius halophilus (ex Wu et al. 2025)
GCAAGAAGATCGACTTGCGTCGGGAAAACGATCCCCCGGATCGTTTTCTGGTCCTCCTCACCTTCGGCTGGGCCAAGACCGTGGGCGGCATGGCCCAGACCGTCCACCGCGGCCTCGACAGGGTCCGCGCGCAGTTCACGATGACCATGGCGGCCTGCAACCTCGCAAGATTGCCGAAGCTCCTGGCCGCCTGACCACGGCAGCCATCCTGAGCCCGGGGGGCGAGTCTCAGGAGAAACCGC
>NZ_JBKOTX010000678.1:0-242 GCF_047086965.1 Roseovarius halophilus (ex Wu et al. 2025)
CATCCGCCCAGACCCCCGCGCCGGTATTGCCCCGCATCAGCAGGTGATCCACCGCTTGGCTGTCGTGCAGGGCGGCGTCTGACACGTGGTAGCGGCGCACCAGCTTGTGCTTTCGGTCCACGTTCACGTGGTTCTTGTAACCGTAGTGGCTCTTGCCGTGTTTCTTGGTCCAGCGCGCGTCCACATCCTTCTGCGCGCGCTTCGCGGGCTTGTCGGCCCAGTCCTCGGGTACTTCGCCGTTC
>NZ_JBKOTX010000679.1:0-242 GCF_047086965.1 Roseovarius halophilus (ex Wu et al. 2025)
GGAAGCTGCGATCCATGACTATCTGGCGCACCACAACGAGACGCCGAAGCCCTTCAAATGGACCAAGACCGCCGAGGATATTCTCACCCGGGAACGCCGCGCGTTGGACAAGCTCGATGAAATTCGCGGGAACCGGTAGCATGCGTCAGACTTCTTTGGTTGCCGCCCGTGATGCAAGAAGTTTTTGACCTTATTGGCGTGTGATCGAGTACGAACTTCTTTCAGGCCTCGTGTTGCGGCAC
>NZ_JBKOTX010000680.1:0-241 GCF_047086965.1 Roseovarius halophilus (ex Wu et al. 2025)
CGGACACGCACGGTCGATTTGGTCCGGTTGCTGCCCGTCGCCTGATCTGTCAGCGGCTTGCCCCGCTTGCCCTTGCGGTGGATGTGGCTCTTGAGCTTCCGGGCGCGCAGCTTGGCCTCCATCGCCTCGGACCGATAGGCCGCATCCGCCCAGACCCCCGCGCCGGTATTGCCCCGCATCAGCAGGTGATCCACCGCTTGGCTGTCGTGCAGGGCGGCGTCTGACACGTGGTAGCGGCGCA
>NZ_JBKOTX010000681.1:0-240 GCF_047086965.1 Roseovarius halophilus (ex Wu et al. 2025)
GATGACCACCTGATCGACATAGGCCCGCACCCAGACATCCTGATGGCCATAGGCCACGGGAACCGAGTAATCGTTGGTGTCATAGCGGACCAAAGATTGGGAGCTCACCCGGCCACTGCTCTGTGCGCAGGCCTCAAAGGGGGCCGCCGGCAGGGGGCGCATCTCGGCCAGGTCTCTTTGCAGGCGCGCGCCGATGGTCTCCGTGTGCCCACGGAGTGTATCAGTCTGACGGGCGCGACA
>NZ_JBKOTX010000682.1:0-240 GCF_047086965.1 Roseovarius halophilus (ex Wu et al. 2025)
GCGCAGTTCGAGGCGCTCTTCGCCGGCCTGGACTGGCGCCGGGTGAAGGCGCTGGAAGCGCGCCGGCCGGCTGCGGCAGAGTGACTCGGGCGACAGAATTGCCGGGCATTGCCAGTCGGTTCGGGGTATATTCGGGGCATGTGAGACTGTGCGGAATTTTGTGCCCTGACGCCTTTTTTACGTCATTGGGAAGCGGTCTTCGAACATGATCGCGAGCTGGCTTTTGACAGCGTGCCATTC
>NZ_JBKOTX010000683.1:0-239 GCF_047086965.1 Roseovarius halophilus (ex Wu et al. 2025)
CGCGCGGCCACCCTTTCGGCCAGCCGGCGCCAAAGCCTCGCGGCGCAATGGGGCGCCCAGGTGCGCCGCAGGATCGAGCAGTCGAAGCGCTATCCGCGCGGCGCGCGCGGCGCCTCGGGCAGCGTGCAGGTCCGGATCACCATCGGCCGTGACGGGCGCCTGCGCGGCGTGTCCATGATCCGTTCATCCGGGCACAGCGTTCTGGACGAGGCGGCCGTGCGTGCCGTGCGCGCGGCGCG
>NZ_JBKOTX010000684.1:0-235 GCF_047086965.1 Roseovarius halophilus (ex Wu et al. 2025)
ATGTTCGGCAAATGCTTTTGGTGTCTGATAGCCAAGCGCCGAATGTGGTCTTGTTTCGTTGAAGTCATCCGCCCAGGCCCGGATCACGGCGCGGGCGTGTGCCATGTTCCGGAACATGGTCTCGTTCAGGAGCTCGTCGCGCATGCGCCCGTTGAAGCTTTCCACGAAGCCGTTCTGCATGGGCTTGCCCGGCGCGATGTAATGCCATTCGATCTTGCGCTCCGTGGCAAAGGTT
>NZ_JBKOTX010000685.1:0-235 GCF_047086965.1 Roseovarius halophilus (ex Wu et al. 2025)
TGTCGCGCCCGTCAGACTGATACACTCCGTGGGCACACGGAGACCATCGGCGCGCGCCTGCAAAGAGACCTGGCCGAGATGCGCCCCCTGCCGGCGGCCACCTTTGAGGCCTGCGCACAGAGCAGTGGCCGGGTGAGCTTGTCTTACGCTGAACCCGGCTCCTGGGATATAAAGGAGCCGCTGCCCGGCACCTCAAACATGCCGTGCAGCGGCGGCGGCGGGATCGTAACGTGTT
>NZ_JBKOTX010000686.1:0-232 GCF_047086965.1 Roseovarius halophilus (ex Wu et al. 2025)
TGACCAGCTTGTCGGCCGCGTCCTTCGATGTTCCGGATTTCTTGTTCATCTTCGCTCCTTGGTGGCTGCGATGAACCAGAAATCCTCCGTTACGAAAACATCAAATCTGTAGCATGGGTGCTGACGTCAGACATAATGGGGTCCAGCCGTAGAATTCACGCAGCTGCTCTCAGTTTCATGGCGGGGGTCATGCCGCCGATGCCCATGTTGGGGCGCTCGTTGTTGTAAGTCC
>NZ_JBKOTX010000687.1:0-227 GCF_047086965.1 Roseovarius halophilus (ex Wu et al. 2025)
CGTGGCGGTCACGTCCTCAGCCTTCATCGTCGTGCAAAGCTTCCAGGAGATGATGTAGCGGCTGTAATCGTCCAGGATGGTACTGAGGTAGAACCAGCCGTCGTGCCGAAGGCACGCCTCCGGCGTGACCCAGGACCTTCAGATAGGTGAAGTCGGTCTGCCACAGCTCGTTGGGGCGCGTGGTTTTATCCCGGAACTCATTGGCTGCCTTCATTACGATATGCGTC
>NZ_JBKOTX010000688.1:0-221 GCF_047086965.1 Roseovarius halophilus (ex Wu et al. 2025)
GAAGCTGTCGCCGGCGGCGTGGCCGCCACTGGCGGTGCCGTTGTAGAGCTTGACGGTGACGCCGGTGTCGTCCCCGGCATAGCTGAGCATGTCGGTGCCGTTACCGCCCAGGATATTGTCGGCCCCGGCGCCGCCTTCGGCGGTGTCATCGCCGCTGCCGACGTTGATGTAGTCGTCCCCGGCATTGCCGCGGACGAGGTTGTCGGTGGTGTCGCCGGTGA
>NZ_JBKOTX010000689.1:0-220 GCF_047086965.1 Roseovarius halophilus (ex Wu et al. 2025)
GAAAAATGGGCCTCCGAAACGAAGGCCTACATCAAATGGGAATGCCAGGATGCATGACCCGCTCTCAGCAGAATTTCCAGACCTCAGGTTGCTCAATCCCCATGGGTGCTGACGTCAGACACGGCCAGCTGCACCTTGACGGTCGGAAGCGTATCTTCTGATGGGCCAAACAGCGCCCGCAGCGTTGGTATGTCTGGTGTGCGGTGCTGTGAAAGATCTT
>NZ_JBKOTX010000690.1:0-218 GCF_047086965.1 Roseovarius halophilus (ex Wu et al. 2025)
CGCGCCAGGTGTCGAGCTGTTCTTGTCGTCCATGGTCCATTCTCCTTCGATGGAAAATTAGCGCTATGAACTGTCTCAGGAAACCGTGCCCCAACCCAAAAACCTCAAATCTGTCCCAAAGTGAGTATTCCACGCGCATGTGGCCACGGATTCCACGATGATGTGGCCACCGGTTCCACGGCATGTGGCCACCCCTTGAGACATACCTGCGAGGCGAT
>NZ_JBKOTX010000691.1:0-216 GCF_047086965.1 Roseovarius halophilus (ex Wu et al. 2025)
ACGATGCCCGGCCGAGGGCGGTGGCCTGATCCATCACTCCGACCGCGGCAGCCGTTCGCAAGCTCACCTATCCATCCGCTACACCGAGCGCCTGGCCGATGCCGGAATCGACACCTCCGGTCGGCAGTGTCGGTGATTCATATGATAACGCAATGGCCGAAAGCGTCATTGGCCTCTTCAAGACCGAGGTCATCAACTACCTCGGACCCTGGAAGT
>NZ_JBKOTX010000692.1:0-215 GCF_047086965.1 Roseovarius halophilus (ex Wu et al. 2025)
CAGGAAGTGGAGGATGAGTTCCATGCAGAGATGAATGCTCTTGAAAACGCCGCGTAGGTTTTGAACAGAAAAGCCTCTCGGAAACCCGGGACGGTTCAGTTTCGTTGAGGAGTTCATCGCGCATGCGCCCGTTGAAGCTTTCCACGAAGCCGTTCTGCATGGGCTTGCCCGGCGCGATGTAATGCCATTCGATCTTGCGCTCCGTGGCAAAGGTT
>NZ_JBKOTX010000693.1:0-214 GCF_047086965.1 Roseovarius halophilus (ex Wu et al. 2025)
CGCGATCTGCGTCTTCGTCCAGTGATGCTTGTCCTTCAGCCACATCCAGCGCGACCGCTTGAGGGCGGGTTCCGTCCGCACTTCGGCGCGCCGGACCTCCTCCAGCGCCTCGTTGGCGAGTTTCACGACGTGGAAGCGATCGAAGGTGACCGCCGCCTCGGGCAGGTGCCTGGCCACCCCCGCGATGTAGGGCCGGCTCATGTCGATGCAGGCG
>NZ_JBKOTX010000694.1:0-213 GCF_047086965.1 Roseovarius halophilus (ex Wu et al. 2025)
GGATTTCTTGTTCATCTTCGCTCCTTGGTGGCTGCGATGAACCAGAAATCCTCCGTTACGAAAACCTCAAATCTGTCCCAAAGGCGCTGACGTCAGACAAACCGCGAGGCGCTGCTAGTGGATTGATTCCAACGTTTGGAACCCTCTGTTTCTTGCGGCGATGATGTCATCCGGGTTGGCTTTCCAAATGAATGGTTGCGGGTTGTCGGCATT
>NZ_JBKOTX010000695.1:0-208 GCF_047086965.1 Roseovarius halophilus (ex Wu et al. 2025)
CTGATCTGATCGGGTGTTTTGTACCCGTGACGCTGCCGTAGCCATGAGGCATTGTATTCGGCCGCAAAGCTGGCCAGCGCCTGCCGCAAGTCTTCGACGATCTCGAAGTATGTAAGCGCGAGCTGGCCCCCACCTTCTACCAGGTTCCGGGCAATGCGAGGCCGGTCCTGTCACAAGACAGGGAGTGCGTTTCTCAATGTGTGCTACG
>NZ_JBKOTX010000696.1:0-202 GCF_047086965.1 Roseovarius halophilus (ex Wu et al. 2025)
GACCCTCGCGGCTTCGACCTTGGGAGGTTTTCCAACGCGGGTCGTCCGCCCACCAAGACACAACCCTCACGCCGCGACCCGCATCAGAAAACCTTCACCTAATCCGACATTCCCCAAGTGGCCTGCGGCATGACGGAAAGTTCGCCGGTCGAGGCCGTACGGTCAAGCATTTCCTCTCTCCGGACCTTGCTTGCCTGGCGCA